>CANQRJ010000146.1 GCA_947626215.1 uncultured Bacilli bacterium | reverse complement strand
GATTTTCGTTTTAATTCGTAATGCCAACATTACCCATAATGAAGGCAAAACTTCATTAAAACTCAAATCTTGTCAAGACAGGGTTAGGAAAAAATGGGAAAATTACTTTAGGTGAAATATATGATTGGAAAAATTTTAAAAACTTTAAGACACGAAAAAAATTTAAGTCAAGAAGAATTAGCCAGTCTTGCTTTTATAGGGCGTAGTACACTTAGTGATTACGAAAGAATGAAAACAGACATAAATTTTGAAACAATTGAACGAATTGCAAATATCTGTGATTATGAAATAATTTTTAGAAACAAAAAAACTCAAAAAATACTAACTACAAAAAATATTGAAAGAAAAGAAATATAATATTTAAAGCAAAAAAATGATATGTCTTTTTCTCATATCATTTTCAAAATAATTTTATCTTGGATTCACTAAAACTTGACCTTCGGCAAGATACACCACACCATTTTTTTTAATTAGATCTTCACTTGATATTTTAAACATGTTAGCTACAATATCCACAGTATCTCCATCTTTCGTTATATAATAGCTATATCCACTTTTTGGAATTAAAATTTCTTGATTGGGATAAATATAATCTTCCATAGATAATCCATTTAAACTAGCTAATAACTCAGGATTAATATTATAACGTCTTGCTATTCCATATAAAGTATCACCTTTTTCAATGGTATAATAATTATAATAATTTTGATTATTCTTAGGAACGATTTGTCTATCTTCTTTCATACTTTTTCCTCCTAATAGTAAGATATGTAAGAAGAAAAAATTGGGTACTCGTTTATATTTAAAAAATAAAGATTACATTTTCATTATTAAAATGCCATTCAAAATAATCAAGTAATTTAATCTCCCCAAAAGTATCATTAAAACTGTATAAAGTATTATCTACTAAATAAAATACTTCTTCTTCATTTTTTTGAATGATTTTTGTTGGGTTTGCTTGTCTTATTTTGATTTTATATTCATAAAAAGTTTCATAAATTCCGTTGTTCATTTCATAGTCCATCGGAAAAATTTCCTTAAATGAATTTTCTTGATTCATTAATTTAGTCATAGATACATCAATGAATCCTTTATTATAGGTAACTCCTCCTTTAGATTCACTTCCTATTTTTTCCATTGTTTTTTTCTTTGGATTTAATTTCCATTCTATTTTTTCATGTTTATCGACTAAATAAATTTCATCTTCATAAACTCCTAATACAACAGAATCAAAATAAATAGGTTCTTTTAAATTCCATACTTCTTGTTTTCCTGTTTTTTGATTTATAATATAACATGATTTAAAATAAAATTCTTCATTATAATTTGGAACCCATAAATAATCCGACGTTTTCGTAATTAATTTGGCATCATAAATATCTTTTGAAAATAAATTCATTTCTTCTTTATTCGACTCATTTAAGTGATAAAATCCTCGGTAATTCCAAATATAGTAATTGTGATGTTGATAACTAAAAATATTGATTTGATGATAAGCATCTTCATTTGACTCTTCCGTAGGAATTGTAAAGTTTTCCTTCATTTTATCACTTGTTAAATAAAGAGATACTTGCTCATTATTTTTCATACATAAAGGGTTCATTTTAGTTTTAGAGCTAGTAATTCTAAGACAAGTTTGTCCTTCTGTTTCCAATTTTTCAATTTTTGAAATCACTTTTTTAGAAAAAAAATTCACATTTGTTAAAAGGGTATGATATTCTTGATTTTCATTTTTTATGGTGAATAAGTAGGTGTTTTCATTTTTGTGATAAGTCTCTTCGATTAAAAAATCATTGATTTGATATTCTATAGAAAAGTCTTTTTTTCGAAAGAAAAACCATAATAGAAAAACAAGTAAAACAATTATTATTAGTAACGCGACTAGTCTTCTTATCCTTTTTATTTTTTGAATTTCTTTTTTAGTCATCGTTCTTCGCATCCATCATAAATGAAGATATTTGGGTTTCAATATCTACTAATGCAGATTTAGGTAAATTAGAAATAATGACTTTTTCTTTAATGGTATCAATGACAATTCTTCCCCAAAATAAGCCTTCATAAATTTGCATGTCATTGTATAAATCTGGTGTGACACTGTTTAAAACATATCCGAACAAAATTCTTTTTTGACCAATTAATACTCTTTTATCGGTCACGGCCACGACAGCAGTTTGAAAAAAGTCAAATGGAGATTCATTTTTTTGGCCTGCAAAGGCAAAAGTCACTTCTTCATCTGGATTGACATGTTCATCTACCACTCTTGCATTTTGAAATAATCGCCAAGCAATTCCTCCTTTATATTTCTTTTTCCATCTAGATACTAATTCATAACAAGTCATATTATCACTTCCTTTATCATAATTATACATAATATTTTAAAAAAAAGCTATGAAAAAAGAAACACAAATTATTCTTCTTTTGTGTTTCCAGTCCAAGTCCAACCATCTACCTCTTTACTACGACTCCAAATGGTTTCTTCTGTGGTGTTCGTGCCGTCTGTTTCTGTAGCATAAATTGTATTTGTATGATTCACATCAACACATTGTGAACCACTGTTTTCATATCCATTTGGGCAACGATAGCCTAAAAATTCAGTTTTAGATGGAATGTAACATCTATTTCCTTTAAGAGTAGCACTTACATTAGAACAATAATAGTAACTTTCTGTGGATGTTTTTTTATAACAGATTGTATTTTTTCCTGATCCTTTTTTCGTATAACCACTTGGGCACTCATAATTTTCTTCGGTTACTGGTGTTGCATTGATCGTTTTGACACATTGATTATCTTTGGTTAAATCATAGCCACTGCTACATGAATAAGTTGGGGTAGTCGTTTTCACGGCATTTTCATATTTATAGCAAGTTGAATTTGCTCCACTTCCCTTTTTCGTGTATCCTTGTGGACAAGTATAAGTTCCATTTGTATGTTTATAACTTGCATCCATATAAGTATAACATTCTGTTTGGTCGCTATTTAAATCATAATTTCCTGTACAATATTTTTCTAAATAAGAAGTATCATAATGTTTACAAATATTTCCACTTAATACATCATCCTCATCACAGACTTTGATGTATTTACGAATATATCTTTTATAAACAACTTTTCCATTCTCTAAATCATAATCGTACTCATACATAACAGTATCTGTATCTTTTACATTTTTACTACTAGAATATGTAACTTTTCCATCAAATAGCCAATCACTTAATTCTTTAGATGCCGTATAAGTCGTATAGCATGAATTTCTACTAGAATCTTTTTTACCATTTATACATCTTACAGAATATTCTTTTGTTACATAACATTCATCATTATTTACCAATCTTCCTTGTTTACAATAAGCTTGTTCATCATTATAATTCGTATAAGTTGTAAACATACATTTTGTACCTGTTAAAGTTCCTCCATTTGGGCAACTATAACTTGTATTATTTTTGACTTTGGCATTTGTATAATAAACACATTTATTATTTATAAGTGTATAACCGCTTGGACATTTATAATTATTTGGATTAGAAATGAGTATTGGATCGGCATAAACATACTCTGTATCACTTCGTTTGAAAGTTGCAACCGTATCTCTTTCAGGAATGATTCGATAAATTGGTACACCGGCTTTAATATCGGTTTGATTTAATTGTACACAGTATTTTCCGGCATTTAAGTAACCTTCAGGACAACTATATTTAGAATTTGTAGTTACATTTCTTTTTAATTCATATAGTGTCGTTGTCGTTGGATTTTCACTTTCTGGATTTCCATCCTTATAAGTCACTTCATAAACACCACTTTGAGATTCTCCCCCACAACTTAAATACACATTTAAGTCATAATTTTCTTCCGTTTTTTTCGTTAAAGAAACATAACTATATTCTTTACTACAAACATTATTTTTTGAATCTTTTAATTCTTTTATGAGATTTGCATCTTCCATATCTTTAAGGGTCATTGTAACTTCCTCATTGCTTGATAAAGGTCGATGGGTATCCACTTTATAATAAATATAAGCGACTTCTTTCATTTTTTCTAAGTTCTTTGTAAATGAATTTCCACCAAAACCTTGTCTTATTTTAGTTACAATAAAGATGATAAAGAAAGCAACAAGTAAAAACAATCCTAATTTTACTAAAATAGAAACCCAATCTGTTTTAAATCCTATTACTTTTTGATTTTTTTTATTTTTGTTTTCAGTTTCTTCTTTCACATCAATAGTATCTTCTTTGATAGGTTCTTCTTTCGATAAAGTTTGTTCTTCTTCAATGACTTTTTCTTCGGGCTCTTTTTCTTCTTCCATTTTTAAAACAGGACTTTCTTCTTGATTTTTTTTCGTATTTTTATTGATAAAACGATTTTCTTTCTTTTTACGTGCTTTTTTCTCTTTTTTATTTATTTCTTCATACATAGTAATCACCTTTTAAAATAAACTTCCTTTAAGCATATAATACCTTGAAAGTGTTGAAAAAGCAAGTATTTTGTGCTAAAATACTAGGTACTTGGGGAAGTTTTAGGGTTCGACCTTAATTACTAATTGAGATTGCAAGTAGTAGGCATACTTTAAATGCACCATTAAAATTAAATGACGAGGCTAATTATGGCTTCGCTCCTGTTGCTGTTGCAGCCTAATTAAAGGTATAGGAGCACTCACTCTTATTTTGCTTGTAGAGTAAGAACTGGGTTCATTCATACAAGATATATTTTCTTTCTTGTTTAGGGAAAGGAAACGAATTTTTTCTAAACTTATTTCATGAATTGGTGTGTTGGATCCGAGCATGAAAGACATTGAATTCCAACTAAACTTGTAGACATTTCAAGATAGGATTATTGGGACAGGAGTTCAAGTCTCCTCTTCTCCACCAATTAGATTTCAAACTCGGGCTTTTATGGTTCGAGTTTTAAAATTATGCTATTTTTTAATTGGAAATGTTAGAATAATTTATGAACAAGTACAAGATAGTTTTTGTATTGATAATACAAAAACTTGTAAAAAATATATATTTTTTGTATAATATATTTATTGAAAAGAGTGTGAAATTATGATAGAAAGAAATGAATATTTAGATACTTTAAAAAGATTTAAAGATAAGGATTTAATTAAAGTTGTTACAGGAATTAGAAGATGTGGCAAATCTACTTTATTAGATATTTATAAAAAATACTTAATTCAGAATAAGATATCCAACGATCAAATTATAAGTATAAATCTTGAAGATTTAAAATATAATTTCATAACTGATTATATGTCATTATATAACTACATTAATAATAAATTAAATAAAAAGAAAAAAAATTATGTTTTTATTGACGAGGTACAATTAATAACAGATTTTCAAAAAGCAATAGATAGTTTATACATCAATAAGAATATTGATTTATATATAACTGGTTCCAATGCTTTTTTACTATCTAGTGAACTATCTACTCTTTTATCAGGAAGATATATAGAAATTAAAATGTTACCATTATCTTTTAAAGAATATAAATCTGCAAATAATGAAAATATAACTAATGACGAATTATATCTGAAGTATATTTCTTTGGGATCATTTCCATACACTTTACAATTAGAAACTGAAGATGATGTGGGAATGTATTTAAGTAATATTTATAACGACATCATAATAAAAGATGTAATGATAAGAAAAAATATAACTGACGAAAATAGTCTTAAAAAAATTGCGAATTTTGCTATGGATAACATTGGAAACCTACTATCTACAAGTAATATTGCCAATACAATGACATCAGATGGTAAAAAAATAAATGTGAGAACAGTAGAAAAATATCTTAATAGTTTTATTGAATCTTTTTTTCTATACAAGGCTACCAGATATGATATAAAGGGGAAAAATTACTTAAAAACTGGAGAAAAATATTATGTATCTGATTTAGGATTAAGATATTTTATTTTAGGAAGAAAAATTGGCGATTTTGGTCATATTCTTGAAAATGTTGTATATTTAGAACTTAAAAGAAGAGGATATGATGTTTACATTGGAAAAATTGGAGAATATGAAATAGATTTTGTTGCCATAAATAATAAAGGAAAACTATATGTTCAAGTAGCAGAAACGTTAAAATCTTCTGATAACAAAACATTATTAAGAGAATTAAGACCTTTACAAAAAATTAATGATAACTATGAAAAAATAATTTTAACTCTTGATAAAATACCTTCAGCTAATG
Source organism: uncultured Bacilli bacterium (assembly GCA_947626215.1). Taxonomy (GTDB): domain Bacteria; phylum Bacillota_I; class Bacilli_A; order RF39; family UBA660; genus Ventrenecus. Next base: position 1,175 of record CANQRJ010000146.1, on the reverse strand, counting down.
AAGAAGGAATTAAAATTTATAACGTTTTAGAATGGTTATTAAATCAATAGATATCTTCTATTCTCTTTTTCTTCTTTTAAATAATTTTTGATTTTATTATAGCAAACTTTATTTTCAATACAATATACTTACATTAAAATAATAACAATTAAAATTTAGAAATAATATAGTAAATGAATTTATAAATTTTTATAAATTTTTTTATTTCAAAACATCATACTTTATGCTATACTATTTTTAGTTGCAAGAATGGCGGAATTGGTAGACGCGCTACTTTGAGGGGGTAGTAAGCATATGCTTGTGGGAGTTCGAGCCTCCTTTCTTGTACCAAATTAATTGTAAACTTGGACTTTATTGTTCAAGTTTTAATATATTTCATTTTCATAGATTGATTTCTCTTATTTTTGATCATATTTTTAGAAAAAAATTATAAATATCTGGATTAAAATTCTAACGTATAGAATAAAAGAATTATTTATTTGAAGTTTTTAATTCTTTACACATTAAATACTTAATAAAATCAATATCAGTAAAAATATATTTAATCTATAATATAAAACTATTTTATATTTTTACTCTATGATCTCATGCCATTGTTATGCTAAATCACAACAATAATATCTATTTAAAATTAAATATTTACATAAAATTCATATATTTGAATATTTTTTATACCCAATTTAACATTAATGATATAATAATAGTAATAATTATCGAATCTGATTATACCACTCTAAAGAATCGAGTAATAAATAAGTCGAAAAATATAGAAAGGAAAATGATTATGAATTACGAAAAAGATAAAATAAACGAATCTAAATTTTCTAATAATGAATCCGTTATAAATCATTTTATGAACCAATTAGAAAGTAATAAATTTGTTCATGAGATGGAACCATCTATTGAAAAAGAATTACAATTAGATAAAAGATTCATAAATGAACAAGTAAAAAGTTATGATCAATTACTTAAGTCTTCTGTTATAGAGCCTTTAACGCTTTCAAAAACAAAAAAATAGCTTTTTAAAACTAATTTGCCTTCTTTATTGCAAACTTTACGACTCTTTGAAGTAATATCACAGTTTTTTTTAATCTTTTCTCGTAACTATTCAGACATAAAAAGATAGAAAAAGTAAAAACTATCTTTTTTTCATGTGAATAAGTAAAGAAATTTGC
>CANQRJ010000145.1 GCA_947626215.1 uncultured Bacilli bacterium | reverse complement strand
GAACTTTTTTATTAAGAAGTCTTATTTTATGGGCTTCTTTTTATAAAGTTCCACATAACTAAAAGTTCAACATAACACAAAAAAAATCTATCTTTCGATAGAATTTTTTTAACCCCCAATACCAGGAGTTGGATATAATGATAGATTAACTGTACCATCAATAGATAATGAAACTTTAATTTCTTTTTTTTCATCAGTTGGTGATTGATTTTCATTTTTATTAGGATATTTTACAACTAAATAATAATATTTATCTGTTTTATCACTTGTATTTATTGCTCTTCCTTCTAAATCTGCTCCTTCGCCTTTTTGATATTCACCACTATCATCAGTTGAAGTATCTTTAGTGATTTCTTTATCTACTAATTGGTTTTTTAGTAATTTACCACTAGCAATCGTTTTTGCATTTAATTCTTGAGTTAATTTAGTAGTTATAACTTCTCCCTTACAACCTGCATCTTCTGTTGGATCCCCACTATCTGAATCAGAATACCATAATTGAAGCTCATTTTCATTTATTTTGTTGCGTAATTTGCAAGTGGTTATCTCCGAAGCATCTAAATTATCATATTTACTTTCAACCATATAAAGAGTCCAATCTAAATCTGTGCCTGTTGGATTTGTATAAGTAATCTTTAAATTAAAAGTTGCTTGGTAATGATTCTGATCCTCTGCTTGTTGTTTTTCAATTGTAGCCTTTGCTCCATAAACAGCTAGACCTCCTGGATAATCTAACATTTGCAATTTACCCTCGGATGCAAATGTTACGTTTGCTCCATCTAGTTTGTTTGTGGTTACTGTTGCCTCTGCAGATCCAGATGGATTTGCAGTCGCGGTAAAGTAAGCGAAGGTGGCCCCCACCACTGCTACTAGTAGCGTTGCAACCGCGATCACGGTTAACAATACCATATTTTTCTTTTCCATTTTCTTTTTTACTCTCCTCTCTATGATATTGTTTAATAAGATCTTGTTTTTTGTGAGGAGTTTTAAAAAAATATTAATTTAATAAATTTCTCTTAGTAAACAGTAAAATAGTAGTAACAATTTTTCTACCTTGTACCGTTAAATAATATTGATTTTTACGAGGAACTTTTTTTATAATTTTATGTGCTTTTAATTTTAAAATAAGTCGAGTTGTTTTATCAATATTTTTCTCTGAGTCATCATTTTCAAAAAATTCTTCTCGAATCATTTTGTTGTTAAAACCATGAATTAAAAATTTTCCACTAGAAATAATTTCAAATAATCTAATGGTTTTTTCATCAAAAATATTAAATGCTGGATATAATTTTCCATCTACTTTTTTAGGTACAGAAATTTTATTCAATTCTTTTAAAGACAATTGTTCTGAATCTATATCTGGCAATGAATTTAAAAATCTAGTAATAATAGCTTCACTAATTTCTACATATCTCCACATGTTAGAAATACTCTTTCCCATAGGAGTACTTTTTATTTCATTGTTTTCATTTTCTTTCATAATTTTAAAATCTCTAGGATTATTAATAGTAACTTCAATCCTTAAATTATTACCCTTATCATACATTTTGATTTGATTGCTATTTAACTTAAACTTTATTCTATATTCTTGTTCTCTTACTCTTAAGTCTGAACAAAGTTCACCCTGAGTGAACAGGTGCATTCGTTTATTATTTTTTCCAAAAAAGGAATAAATATCTTCACTATTAAAAGCAAAGTAAGTTTTTTCAATTAAATTTTTATAAATTTTTTTTAAATCATTTGCTTTTTTAAAATTTATATCCATTGCATATTCACACTGATCGATACACCAAAAATAATCATGGCTTAAAACCTTTTTAAAATCTTTATATAAAGGATTTAGTTTTTCTATCATTTCATCAAAAATATCAGAAATTCTATTTTTTGAAATTTCATTTGCTAATTCTTGAGCTTTTGAAAAATCTTCAATCCAAGAAAAAGAATTATTATACATTTCATATTTTATATGATTTTTATCTAATATTTTTGAAAGATATTCTCTTCCATTTATATATATTCCTATATTATAAGGAAAAGTAGTTTGAATTTTTATAAACATAAATCCAAATTCTTTATGATTATAATATAGATAAAAATGTTTGCATTTTGTTTCTTTAGACATTATTTCTAATTTTTTAGTTTTACTATTAGAAACCACTGTCATAATATTACATATTTCTAAAGTAGAGTAAGCCGCGATTAGTCCAACCTTGTTATTAGATGCTATTAATTTTTCTTGAGCTAAATCTTGTTTACTAATTTTAGAAGAACTAATAAATTCTAGATCAACATTTTCTTTTTTTGCACATGATAAAATATTTTCACATAACGTATTTGTTTGTTCATTAGCAAATTGTTGAAAGTTTACTAGCTTCACATTTTTTTGAATTAAATAGAATAATAACAATCTAGGATTTTGAAAAGAGATATAATACCCATGTATAATTAACCTATCAAAAGTGGATAGAGTTCCACTAATATTTTCTTTTTGCTGTTCAAGCAAATTCATAATAAACCCCCTAAAATTCTTTATCTAATATAAATTAGATAACAGTTATTATACTATATTTTTAAAAATTAGCAAAATTTTCCAGTTGTCAGTATTTTACGTTTTTCAAAAAAAAGCGTAAATTTTTATTTAAATTTTTAAAAAAAATCTTGAAATTAATAAGCGATTTTGTTATTCTTATATCATAGAGAGGAGAGTAAAAAAGAAAATGGAAAAGAAAAATATGGTATTGTTAACCGTGATCGCGGTTGCAACGCTACTAGTAGCAGTGGTGGGGGCCACCTTCGCTTACTTTACCGCGAACGTGACCAATAATTATAACCAAACTGGAAATAACGGTCAAACTAATGTAACAGCATCTAAAGTAGCTAGCAAAACTATTGTTGGTACGGTAAGTGATGAAGCTGGTGAATTTACTGCTACAGATGTTTATCCTGGTCATAAGGAAATTGCAGCTTTGCAAGTACAAGTAACTGGTGAAGCCGGTGATGAAGCATTAATTGCAATTAAGTATGCAGTTACTGCTAATACTTTATATGATGATGCAACAATTACTGTTTATGGTCTTGATACTCCGTTACAAATTGGTGAAACTACTGAAAACAACAATTGGTTTAAATGTGAGAAAAAATCTAAGATTAAATCTGATGATGAAGCAAAAATAGGTCAAGAACAAACTATTTTATATTATGAAGAATGTGCTGATAAGACAAATGAATTACCTGCAAATAAAAAAATCACTGAAGCAAAAGGCCAAGAAACAACTACAATTCCTGAAAGCGGAGAATTAATATTTAAAGATGTTATTTCGTTATCAGGCGAAAGTACAACAAAATATTACTATGTAGTTGTAGAATTTGAAAATAATGACAGTGAAACAGAAGATCAAAACAGTTTAATGTCTAAAAATCTTCAAGGTAAAATTACTGTTGAAGCTGCTTAAAAAAAATTCTATCGAAAGATAGATTTTTTTTGACTTAAAATAATGATTTTAAATTAGAAATTATTATTTCTATTTTTTGAATAATATCTTTATAATTTATTTTTTCTGCATATGGATGACTTTTCTGATAATTTTTCCAATAATTATTTAAAAATTTACTATTTTTTATCACTTCAAATCTTTCTGGTATTTCATTAATTAAATAACTTTTTTCTCTTCTTTTAAAAGTACTTATAATTGCTTTTTGTAAATTTTCCATATTAATATCTAAGTCCATTAACTTATATAAATCATACAAATCTTTAGCTCTAGTATCACTTTCTACATCTTCTATTAATGTTTCAAATTTTTCGGCCATAATGCTTTCCTTTGTAAAAGCCATAATTGGAATATAATTATCATCAAACATACTTTTATACTGATATTGAATCTCTCTTGGAATAATAGGATCTTTTGTAGTAATATCAATTTTTAAATTTACTTTAATTTCTTCTTTTTTAGCTAGTAAAGAAATACGAATTCCACCGTATTTGTCTTCTATTCGAATATCATTTGTTTTTAAAATTTCAAAATTGATATCATCTTCTCCATCAATTTCTATAATTTCTTTTATAATTTTATACAATTTATCAGATTCAATTTCTATTCCTTTTATCATAGTATCCATATCTTGAGTTGTTCTACTTCCATTTCCAAATAAAGCAGAAAGTAATAAACCACCCTTTAAGATAAAATTATTTTTATATTCACTAATAGAAATTCTATATAATAATCTTTCAAAAAAATACATTTGCATTAAATCTTGAGGAGATACATTATATTTTTTAGCATTATTATTTATTTTTGTTTTTAAACTGTTACTATTCATAAGATTGCCTCCATAAATTCATGTACTTGTTTTTCAATTTTTAATTCTTTAGCATATTGATATAGTTTAAATGTATCATGTTTTTGATTTCGATAATATTCTACAAAAGCATATTTAATATATTCAAAATGTAATTTATTTCTATCTTTAATTAGATCACATAAACATCTTTCAATATCATAACAGTTTATATTTTGGCCTTGAGGGCTTATAACTGTAATTTTTCCTAAATTTAATAATTTACGATCTACATAATGCAAATTAATTTTTTTGTTTTTTTGAAGACTTCCACCATAACCTTTTGGAACTGTTACATCATAAGATATAGGAACTCTTTCACATAAATTATGAAAGTATAATGCAGTAAAGTAAGAATAAATAGCATTAGATGTTCCATATGTTAAAGTGAAATATTCATCTCCAAAAGATTCTTTTAATACATAAACTCCTCTTTTTAATTTCTCTATTTTTCCTTTTTTTAATAATCTTGTTAATATAATATGTGGGATATTTAGATCATTTAAATCTTTTGAACTTATCATTTTTTTATCTTTTAAATAGTTTAAAACCATCTCTTCATATTTCATATTTTATGTTCCTTTCTAAATTAATTTTAACATATTTTAATTAAAAAAAGAACAACAATTTGTAAAAAAACAAAAATTTTTCTAAACAATATCATAGAGAGGAGAGTAAAAAAGAAAATGGAAAAGAAAAATATGGTATTGTTAACCGTGATCGCGGTTGCAACGCTACTAGTAGCAGTGGTGGGGGCCACCTTCGCTTACTTTACCGCGACTGTTACCGATAGTCGTGATGAAGGAACTGGTGGTAAAGGTCAGGCGGATATTGAAGCTGCAAAAGTTCCAGGAAATCTATTAGTAGAAAAGAGTAGTAGTGGTTTTGAATCTTTTGATGATCAAAATGTATATCCTGGACATAAGGAATTAATAGTTTTGAAAATAACTTCTGATACAGATAATACCAATGATACATTTTTTAATATTGTTTATAAGGGTACAAATTCATTTCCTGAAAATGGCATAGAATTTAAAATTTATGAAAGTACAGAAGATATTACTGGAGTGTCAGAAAAAGAAGCTTTCAAATGTACACAAAAATCAGATATTCAAGATGGCAGTACCTATAAATTTTATGAAGAATGTGCTTTAGATGAAAATTTACAAGTTGGTTTAGATGGACAAACTCATTTATTACAAACAACGCCTTTAAAAACAGATGTAAACCATGTAATAATAAATGGTGAGCATCCATTTGTTATTACTGGAACTTCAGACAAAAGAGAAATGTACTACTATGTTGTAGTAGAATACAAAAATCTTCAAAGTTCTCAAAATTCTGATAGTGGTGCAAAATTAGATGGTAACATTACTGTTGAAATGGCACCTAGTGATACAAATGCAATTAAAGATGATGAAAGTCACATCACTAAAAAGCAAGAATCATAAAAAAATTCTATCGAAAGATAGATTTTTTTATGACTTAAACTAAAGATTTTAAATATTCAGAAATTTTGGAAATAACATTATTAAAAGAGATTTCTTTTGCAAATAAATTCTTTTTAGTATAAACATTCCATCTTTCATAAATTAAATTTGAATTTTGGATATCTTCTAATATAATTTGATAATTTTCTAATAGTTCTATACTATTTCTTTTTTGAAATGTATTTTGTATTGCTTGTATTAATTCTTTTTTATCTAACTCTTTTTTCATTTTAGATATGAAATAATACAAGTCATAATAATCTTTCATTCGACTATTGTTCTTTCCCTTTTTCAATATTGTTTCTAATTTTTCAGCAAAAATTGTAGATAAATTATAAGCACTTATTAAAATAGTTTTATTTTCAAATAAACAATTATATTTAAATTTTAATTCTCTTGGAGTAATGATATCTCCAGTAGAAATATCAATATCAAATGTAATTTTAGTATTTCCTATTCTACCAGTTAATGAATATCTATTTCCACCATATTCATCTTCTTCTCTTATATTCGTAACATTAATAATATCAAATTTAACTCCATCGTTTAAATCGATAGAAAGAATTTCATTTAAAACATTTATCATTGTTTCCTTATCAATATTAATTCCTTTAATTAAAGTATCAATATCTTTTGTAGAACGATTTTCAATTCCCATCATTGCTGATAATAAAAGTCCGCCTTTTAAAATAAAATTATCTTGATATTTAGAAACAGAAATTCTTTCTAAAAGTTTCTCAAACATAAATTTTTGATAAGTTTCATAAATAGACAAATTTATTTCTTTTGATATTTCCTTAGCCTTTATATGAAATAATTCTTCTTTATTCATTTTGCCATTACTCCTATCAATGTTTTTATTTCTTTATAAATATTAAATTTTTTAGAATATTCTATTAAAAGATCTACATCTATTTTATTTTCTTTAAAACATCGAGATATAATCTTATTTAATAATTCCGATTCGAGTTGTGAAGGTTTTTTGATAATATCACATATACATCTTTCTAAATTGTAAACTTTAAGAGGATTTCCTAAAGGAGAAAGAACTTCTGTAATTCCAATTTGGTAAATATTGCCAACCACTTGGTGAATATAAAAATTATATTTATCTTTAACTCTTTTTCCTCTTGGAACAGTAACATCATAAATATGAGGTATTCTTTCTGATATTTTATGTAAATAAAATGCTGTATTATAAGAATAAATAATTAATGGATATTTTAATTGATATATATATAATTCATCTTCTTCTAATGAATAATCTATATAAAGACCATATGCTACTTTCCTTAATATTTTCTTTTTTAATAAATCATTGATATTATAATTATTAAATCCCATTTTCTTTAAATCTTGAGTTTTAATATAACCATAATTTTCTTTTAAAAATTTTTCTAACTCCTTATACATAAATTTTCCTCTTTTCTTCTTGTACATACATTTTATCATTTGTATGTACGAAAGTCAACAAAAGAAAATATATTTGATTGTAGGAAATATGATAAAAAAACAAAAGTTTTTCTAAACAATATCATAGAGAGGAGAGTAAAAAAGAAAATGGAAAAGAAAAATATGGTATTGTTAACCGTGATCGCGGTTGCAACGCTACTAGTAGCAGTGGTGGGGGCCACCTTCGCTTACTTTACCGCGACTGTTACCGATAGTCG
>CANQRJ010000144.1 GCA_947626215.1 uncultured Bacilli bacterium | reverse complement strand
GATGTGATAAAAGAATATGTTAAAAATCAAGGAAATGGAAAGTATCAAGTCGCACATAGACAAGAGGATCATGGTATCTCCTTGTGAATCCTTGTCAAGCTCCGTCTGCTTGCGGCGGAGTATTTGACATAATAAAGTTTCTAAATTATAATACACTTAAATGCCAGAATATAAGGAAAAAAGAGAAGAATTTTGCCTTTTTCTTTATATTTATGATAAAATAATAAAAGACGGAGGTAAAGAACATGGGAATATTTAGAAAATTAATTGATTCTGAATATAAAGAATTAAAAAGATTTGAAGGAATTGCCGATAAAATCGTAGAAAAAGAAAGCGAGATGGAAAGTCTTTCAGATGAAGAATTAAAACAAAAAACAGTTGAATTTAAAAAAAGATTAGAAAATGGGGAATCATTAAATGATTTAATCGTTGATGCATTTGCTGTAGTAAGAGAAGCAGACTATCGTGTATTAGGTGAAAAGCCTTATTACGTTCAAATATTAGGAGGACTTGCGATTCACTTTGGTAACATTGCCGAGATGAAAACTGGTGAAGGAAAAACTTTAACAGAAACAATGCCTGCATACTTAAATGCTTTAAGTGGTGAAGGTGTTCATATTGTAACAGTGAATGAATTCTTAGCAAAACGTGACTCTGAATGGATGGGTGGAGTATTTAGATTTTTAGGACTTACAGTAGGTCTTAACATGAGAGAAATGAGTCCAAAAGAAAAAAAAGAAGCTTATAACTGTGATATTTTATATTCTACCAATAATGAAATCGGTTTTGATTATCTAAGAGATAACATGGTCGTACGTAAAGAAGATCGCGTTCAAAGACCATTAAACTTCTGTATAGTAGATGAAGTAGACTCTATTTTAATTGATGAAGCAAGAACTCCACTTATTATTTCTGGTGGAAAACAAAATGCCAAAAATCTATACTTAGATGCCGATAAAGCAGTAAAAACATTAACAGAAGGAGATTATACAGTCGACTTAAAAAGAAAAACAGTTTCAATCACAGAGTCTGGCGCCGAAAAATTAGAAAAAATATTTCATTTAGATAATTTATATGATGTAGGAAATTCGGCTTTAGTTCACCATGTAAACAATGCCTTAAAAGCAAACTATGGATTTAAAAAAGACGTAGATTATGTAGTGGATAATGGTTCTATTATCATTGTAGACCAATTTACTGGAAGACTTATGCATGGTCGTCAATTTAGTGAAGGACTTCATCAAGCTCTAGAAGCCAAAGAAGGCGTGACGATTAATGAAGAAACACAAACTATGGCAACCATTACATTTCAAAATTTATTTAGAATGTATAACAAATTATCAGGTATGACAGGAACGGCCAAAACAGAAGAAGAAGAATTTAGAAATATTTACAACATGTATGTTATTCAAATTCCTACCAATAAACCGGTAATTCGTGAAGATTTAGCCGATTTAGTATATTCAACAGAAGCAGGAAAATATGAGGCTATTGTAAAAACGATTAAACAAATTCATGAAACAGGACAACCTATATTAGTTGGAACCATTTCGGTTGAAAATAACGAAAGATTATCTTCTATGTTAAAAAAAGAAGGATTAAAGCATGAAGTTTTAAATGCAAAGAATCATGCAAGAGAAGCAGAAATTATTGCCAAAGCAGGAGAAAAAGGCGCGATCACGATTGCAACCAACATGGCAGGACGTGGAACTGATATTAAATTAGGAGAAGGCGTAAAAGAATTAGGTGGATTATGTGTAATCGGAACAGAACGTCATGAATCACGTCGTATTGATAACCAACTTCGTGGACGTGCAGGCCGTCAAGGAGATCCAGGAAAAAGTCAATTCTTCGTATCTTTTGAAGATGAATTAATGAGAAGATTCGGAACCGAAAAAGTAAAAAATATGGTCATGGCTTTAGGATTAGTAGGAGATCAAGCCATTCGTTCTAAATCTTTAACAAAATCGATTGAATCTGCTCAAAAGAAAGTAGAAGGAAACAACTTTGATACTCGTAAAAACTTACTAGATTATGATAATGTAGTAAATGAACAAAGAAGAATTATTTATGATTTAAGAAACAACATCATTGATAATGAATCCATTCATGAATCGATTAAAGAAACATTTAGAAATACCGTAGAAGACCTAGTAACAGAACATATTCCACCAGAGGGTTACTTAACCGACAAAGATGTAGAAGAAATCGTCAAATATATGAATGAAAATTTCTTGAAAACAGAAAAATTAAAAGTAAGAGATTTAGACTCTATGGATGAAGGCCAAATCATTGAATATTTAGCAAATTTAATTAATGAAGATTATGAATATAAAATTAAAGACGCGCCAAACTTCGAAGAATTTGAAAGAGCTATTTCTTTAAGAATCATAGATTCATTATGGGTAGAACATCTAAATGCAATGGAAGGTTTAAAAGAAGGAATTTTCTTAAGACAATATGCTCAAACAAATCCACTCCAAGCTTATACGATGGAAGGTTATGATTTATTTGAACAATTATTAAACCGAATTGATGATTCTACGGCGCAGTTCTTACTAAAAGCAAATATTGAACAAAATACAGAAAGAAAACAAACAATTAAAGGAAAAACAAATGAAAAAGAAGATAAAACAAATAGAACAGTAGTAAATAAAGAAAAAGTAGGAAGAAATGATCCATGTCCTTGTGGTTCGGGCAAAAAGTACAAAAACTGTTGTGGAAAATGATTATAAAATAAGTCTTTTCAAGCAATTTTAAAAAAATTAAAAAAACTAAAAAATCATTTGAAATTAAAGGAAATGTTAACGAATAAAGTATGTTAACATTTTTTAATTTTCATGAAAAAAGCAAAAAGTATGTTCCTTTTAACATACATATATGATATAATGTATGTAGAAAGGAACAAAAAAAATGAATAAAGAAGATATTATTTTAAATTTAGCTAAAAAAAATAATGGAATTATTACTACAAAAGAAGTAGTAAGTAAAAATATAAATAAGATTTTTTTGACAAGATTAGTTAATAATAAAAAACTAGAAAGAGT
>CANQRJ010000143.1 GCA_947626215.1 uncultured Bacilli bacterium | reverse complement strand
ACGTACTTTGGCACAGATTCTAAATTCGCTGATTACGAGGAGTAAAGGGGTGTAACTTAAAAAGCCAGGAGAAAGCATTGCAATCTCCTGGCTTTCTCCAATTATATATTAAGATATTAGGAACAAAAAATTATAAAAAAATGTTGTAATTAATTAATAGAAAAAATTAGCCAAAAATGTGAAAAAAAAGCATATTTTTGATTGACTAAAATAGGCTTTTATGCTATAATAAAAAACGAGACACGGCGCTCAAAACAAAATAAAATAAAGAAAAGGAGAGAATTATATGAAGTTAAAAAAATTAATTGTTTCACTATTAATTTTTACAATTGTGTTAGCCGAATTTAGTTGGGTTAATTTTACTAATACTACTACTTCTGCAGCAACACCAGAAATACCAGTAACAGAAGCTACACAATATTATGGAAAGCAACTTGAAAAAGATCCAGAAGCTAAAATGTTTTATGATGTTATGGTAGAAATGCTTACATCTGGAATGTTTGCAGAAGGAAAAGATTATGATCTTACAGATACATCAAACGGAAAAACAGAAAAAATAAGCCAATCGCAATTACAAGCTTTTGCTACAGGTTCTCAAGAACTATTAAGAATGATGGCTGCTGCAAGAGATGCATTTCAATATGATTATCCAGATGCGTTTTATATAGATTTTTCAGCAATCACATTAAGAGTTACTTTAAGTAGTGCAGATGGCAAATATCATGCATATTTAGGTGCAGGTAGAAGAGATGACTACTTATTACCAGGATTTACTGTAGAAGAAGCACAAGGAAAAATTAAAATTTCAGACGCAATAGAAAAATATGAAGCAAAAATGACAGAAGTATTAAAAACTATAAGAGAAAAAGCAGAACTTGAAACAGATAGTGAATCACAAGAAGAAAAGTTAGCAAGAGCAGCACATGATTATATAACTCAAAATATGACTTATAGATATGAACATCAAGTAGAAAACTATCAAAGCACAGAACAACCATATAGTAATGCGAGAACTGCATATGATAGTTTAATATATGGAGAAGGTGTATGCGAAAGTTATACAAGAGCATATAAAGCAATATTAGATAGATTAGAGGTACCATGTGTTTGTGTTGTAGGAGCATATGTTGTTACAAATACACAAACAGAAGAACACATTTGGAACTATGTAAAATTGGGAGAACAATGGTATGGTGTTGACGTAACAATGGACGATCCAGTAGCAAAGGATAAACATTCAAGAAGAGAAACTCGTCAATACTTATTAGTAGGTCAAACAGATATGAATGCTCATCATATTCCATCTAAATATTTTTCTTCAGCAGAATATGAATTTTCTTATCCAGTATTAAGCTCAGCACCAGTAGATGGAGAAGAATTCTTTGATGCAGGAAAATTTAAAGTAAGAGCATTTGGAAAAGATTATTTAGAAGCAGATGTTGATTCAAAATGGGAAGGTAAAGAATCAGGAAAAACAACAAATGTTTGGGTTAGCTATGATGGAAAAAATTATACACAAAATGCTGAAGAGGGAAAATATATAATAGCCAGATTTGCAGTTTATGATAGTGGATTAACACCACCATCAGGTCCAAATGTTACAGAAGACGATGTAGAAAAATGGCGTGAAGAAGAAGCAAAAGCAGAAAAAAAATGGGTATATACAAATTGGGGATATATTACTCCACAATTTTATGACACAGAATTTGAGAAAGAATAGGAAATTATGTAGATTTTACATTACCAAATGTAGAATTAATACAATTTTCAGTTACAGATATTCCACCAGATTTAACAGAACAAGGTATATTTAATGGAGGATTATATTATAAAGGAAATCCATCTTTATTAACAGAAAAAACTCCAGAAATAATAAATCAATATGATACAGAAGTTAAAGTACCTTATATAAAAAAGGCAACACCACCACAATATTCTAAACTTAAATTTGGAGAGACATATCATATAAAATTAGAGTATGATACAGCACTTACTCAAGTAGAAGGCGAAGAAATGTCTATGGAAATAGTAGACGTAATAGATCCAGCAAGAAATTCAAAACCATCAGTAAGAGAGAGCAGTAAAATAATAAATACAGATTTCCATCCAGAAGAAGGATATGTAGAATTTGATTTTATACCAAGTGATTTATTTGCTGCAAACGAAGTAACTTACGAAATAGAATGGAAAGGTGTAGTTGGACCAAGTAAAGAACATTATAGTGGAAATGTTACAAAAGGAAGAAGACCATTAAGAGCTATGTACACAGTTGGTGCTCCTTGTGATGCATGTGCATATCATAGTTTAGGTATTGATTGGAATACATTTGGTCAACCAGAATTAATGGATTCATCTTTATTAGATCCTAGCAAATTCGAAGGTTATGAGATGGGATCAAATACTTTAAAAGAATTTACTGAAAATGTAGATTTATCACAATTATCACATCGTTTAAGCTTAGTAACAACTACAACATCTCCAGAACAAAATAAAGAAATGCTAG
>CANQRJ010000142.1 GCA_947626215.1 uncultured Bacilli bacterium | reverse complement strand
TGTGTCAAATCAGATGGTCGCCATGGACAGTCTAAATGATGAAGTGCAATTAGTCTATCTTGAACATTAGTACCTGCACCCATTTTTTGAGTAGAACCAATTAAAACTCTGACATCTCCATTTCTTACTTTACTAAATAATTCTTTCTTTTTAGCTTCACTATCTGCTTCATGTATATAAGCTATTTCTTCATCTGGAATACCCTTTTCAATTAATTTCTTTTTTATCTCATTATATACATCAGAAAAACCTTCTTTTTTATAATTTTTATTATCTTTAGGAGTTGATAAATCACAAAAAACTAATTGAGTTAATTTATTATCTTGTCCTTTTTGATATACTTCATATACATTATCAACGCAGGTTTTTACTTTACTTGTTTCTGCATCTTCTAGAAGCGGATTAATTAATCTTTGGTCTAATGCTAACTTTCTTCCCTCATTTGTAATTTTAAGCATATTATCCACAGAAGCATCAACTTGACCATCTCTTATTTTTTCAGCTCTTTCTCCTAATTCTTGAACCATATCTTTTTGTATTTGACTAGGTTTTACAACTATATTATGATTTTCAACTTCTGGTGTAGGAAGATTTAAAGTATCAGCAGTTTGAATATCTGCTACCTCTTTAAATAAAGCCATAAGTTCAGGAAGATTATGAAATTTTGCAAATCTAGTTTTTGATCTATAACCTGTTCCTTCAGGAGCAAGTTCTATTGCAGTTACTGTTTCTCCAAATGTACTAGCCCAATTATCAAAATGCTCAAGTCCTTGATTTTTCAATCCGTCATATTGTAAATATCTTTGCATTGTATAAAGTTCCACCATACTATTAGATACAGGTGTTCCAGTTGCAAAGACAGTACCTTTTCCATCTGTTATTTCATCTAAATATCTACATTTCATAAATAAATCAGAACTTTTTTGTGCTTCTGTTTGAGCTATACCTCCAACATTTCTCATTTTT
The DNA here is from genome assembly GCA_947626215.1 of uncultured Bacilli bacterium. Lineage (GTDB taxonomy): Bacteria > Bacillota_I > Bacilli_A > RF39 > UBA660 > Ventrenecus. The sequence continues at coordinate 1,619 of CANQRJ010000142.1, read as the reverse complement.
GTATATAAAAAGAGATTTTTATAATTATGTGCTTCATCCACAAATAATTTATCAATTCCTAATTCTTCAAAGGTAACAACATCATCTTTTCTATCTTGATTATTAAGTTTAGCTAATTTATTTTCTAATACCTTTTTACTCTTCTCAAGTTGCTTAATAGTAAAGTTTTCTCCTCTCTCTCTTTTTATTGTATCAATTCCTTTAAGAATATCAGAAATTTGTTGTTCTAATTCTGCTTTTTGCCTTTTTATACTCATAGGAATTTTTTCAAACTGAGAATGTCCTATTATTACAGCATCAAATTCTCCAGTAGCTATCCTACTTTTCTATTTTTCGTTTCAAAATCCTTTTTAGTTGCAACTAAAATATTAGCACTAGGATAAAGTTGTAAAAATTCACTTGCAAATTGTTCTATTATATGATTTGGAACAACAAAAAGCGACTTGTTACAAAGTCCTAATCTTTTACTTTCCATTGCTGAAGCTACCATTTCAAATGTTTTTCCTGCACCAACTTCATGAGCAAGTAAAACATTATTACCATACAAAACATGAGCTATTGCATTTAATTGATGGGGTCGTAACCTTATTTCTGGATTCATACCGATAAAATTAAGGTGTGAACCATCATATTCTCTTGGTCTGATGCAATTAAATCTATCATTATAAATTCTTGTTAATTTTTCTCTTCTTTCAGGTTCATTCCATACCCAGTCAAGAAATGCTTGTTTGATACTATCTTGTTTAGCTTGTGCAATAGCAGTTTCTTTTTTATTTAATACTCTTTGTTTTCTGCCTTCTTCATCATATACAATATCAAATACTTTTACATTTTTTAAATTTAATGTTTGTTCAATGATTTTATAAGCATTTATTCTTGATGTACCATAAGTTGAATATGCTTTTACATTACCTATATCAGAACTTTTATTTTCTATATACCATTCAGAAGTAAAATCATTATATTTTATTTTTATATCATAACGATTATAAGATGGAGTATCTAATAATTCAAACATAAATTGTCTAACTATATCTGTTGGTATCCAAACAGCACCTAAGTTTATACCTATTTCACTCGCTGATAAATCTTTTGGAACAACTTTTTTTAGTTTTTCAACATTTATATTATATGTATTGTCTTGTTTTGCAGCCTCTTCTGCTATTTTTAATTTTTCTCTTACATTACCACTTAAATATTCATCTGCACTTACATATTTTTCTTCATTTGGTACTTTAAATATTAATCCCTCTAAATCTTTTACAATATCTGCTTTTGTTTTATCAGTCAATTCTGACATATAATCTAAATCGACCATTGCTTTTTCAGATAAAGAAAGAATTAATGCTTCTTCAGATGTATCTACTTTATCTACTTGTTTATATGCTTTTATAGTTCTTTTAGTAAATATATCTGCTTTTCCTACAAAATTTCCCTCTCCATCAAGTTTTTCAAGTGAACACAATAAAAAATAACTGCTATCATTAGAGAAAGCAGTTGAATTAGCTCTCGAATTTATTAGACCATATTCTTTTGTAAAATTATCATATAAACTATTTAATTTTGCTTGAGAAATATGTATTTCTTCATCAGAATAATCTTCCATTTGCAAGTCAATT
>CANQRJ010000141.1 GCA_947626215.1 uncultured Bacilli bacterium | reverse complement strand
GTGATAAAATTATATATATGATTGACAGAGGATGGATAGATAGAGTAGTAGTTGGTTTAGATTACTTTGATAGTAGTATTTCTAAAGATTCGCCAATAGGTATATCTTCAAAACAAGTTTTAGATAATATTTTAAAAATTAAAAATAAAGGATGTAATATAAGTATTTCTTCTGTTTATGTGAATGACTATGATAACAAAATAAAAATGATAGAATGGGCATTAAAAAATGATATACGAATAAAAATAATTGAGATTGTAAATGAGCAAAAATTTAAAAGTACTTCGAAAGAATTTATACAATTAGAAAATAAAATAAAAGATGTTTTCGGTTTGGAATATAAAAAAAATAAATATAATGAGATAGATGGATTAAAAGATAATAAGAAGGCAATTACATTTTTCCATTCACATTGTAGAATTAGAGAATGTGATATATGTAAGCAAATACACCTTAGAATAACTGCAAGTGGAAAAATGAAACAATGTATGTACAATGACGAAGATGACATAGATATAAAATCTAATGATTTTAGAAAAAAACTTATAAAATATATTAATACTCCAGCTAAATTTTATTAAGAAAGGAAAGAAAAAAGATGAATAATATAGATATAGAAATAGAAAATGATTTTGCAAATTTTAAATTAAGAGTAAATGGGATTTTAATTTATGAAAACAGAGTGTTAGGTGTTCAAATGCAAAAAAACAATTTTTATTGCTTACCAGGAGGACATATTGAATTATTTGAAAATTCAATAGAGGCTGTAAAAAGAGAAATTAAAGAAGAAACTGGATATGATACAAGTGTAAAAAAATTAATATCAGTAGCAGAGAATTTCTTTACTAGAAAAAATGGAAAGAAAATTCACGAAATTAGTTTGTATTATTTATTGGAAACAATTGAAGATATTGATATACAAAAAGAATATAATATAATAGAAATAGATAAAGACGATGAAGTACATCATCATTTTAAATGGATAAAATTAGAAGAATTAGCAGATATAAATTTTCAACCGAAAGAAATAAAAGAGAAAATAATGAAAAAAAACTTTGATTTTGAACATTTTATATGCAATTAATATTTAGTATATTAGTAAAAAAAGTATTGAAAAAATTATGTTAATATGTTAAAATATATATTATAATTTAATTTAAGGAGCTAATTATGAAATATACTCGTGCAATTTTTGTGTTACGTGGAAAAAAAGAATTAGTTGAAATTGTATCTAATAGTGTAAAATATTTCAAAGCTATCGAGTTTGTTGATGGAAAATTATCTGAAGAGCGGATGAATGATATATTTTTAAAGAATAAAAGTATTGTCATTTGTAATGATATTCCAGAAATTTATTCAATGTTTCCTTCGCAAGTTATAAAAATAAATGTAACAGAAACTGATAACAACGAAGGAAATAATATTAATGTTACTGGAAATAATATTGTTAGAAAATTTATGGCAATTGCCAATAAATATAACATTGATATAGGTGATCATATACAAAATAATAAATCACTTATATCCGAAGAGCATGAATGTGTTTTTTGTATGTTAATGGAAGGACAACCTATTCACGAACAAGAATATATATATGAAAGTGAAAATTATCTGGTAATACCAGGAAGCGGTGCCTTCTATAATGGATATTTAATGGTAATTCCTAAGAAGCATATATTGTCGTTTTCGGAATTAAATTCAATAGAACTTGAAGAGTTATTTACAGTGATTGAAGATATTAAATTAATTTTATCTCGAATGTATAATAAAGATATTCTTTTTTGGGAAAATGGAAGTGGACAGATTGAAAGTGGAAAAGCTAAGAACTCTATTGTTCATGCACATGGACATTTTATGCCAATAAATTCAGATTATGATATTTTAAAAGAAGCTACTTATCATGGTGTTCCTCTTGAACATATAGAAGTAAAGGATTTTAATAAATATAAGGACAATTCTTATTTATTTATAATTAATCCAGTAGATAATAACTTATATATAAAAACAAGTAATGAGCATTATATACCTAGACAGTTTGTTAGACAACTTCTATGTGAAGATTTGATTGGCGATAACCAATTTTGGGATTGGAGAATTTATCCATTTTGGAATCAAGTTGAAGATAACGGAAAAGAATTTTTAAAATATGTCCGAGAAAATTTTAAAGATTTACCAAAACGGATTCAATTACGCACAGCAAAATTTATTTCATAGTTAATAAGAGAGTTCAAAATTGAACTCTCTTATTATTGGCTAAGAGCAGACCACCCGTTTTACGGGTGGTCATGATTGATATTAAAGTTTACAAGTAATTAAAGGAACAACCATTTCATTTTCCGTTAAGCCACAATGAGTTGAGAGTTTTTGATATTTTTCTTTGGAAATATAAGTATCAGGTTTTATTATAGAATTTGAAATTGATATAGCAATATAGTTTCCAATAAAGTCATCAATTTTAGGATGTTTTTTACCTTTTCCTAGTAAATTTTTTTCTAGCAATTCTTGCTTAGTATATAAAACAAATTCGTTACCAAATTGTTTATTAAAACTTTTTTCAAATTCTATTTTTTTATCTTCTTTAACCCAAAAACTTAAAAATCTGGATTCTAAACTAGG
>CANQRJ010000140.1 GCA_947626215.1 uncultured Bacilli bacterium | reverse complement strand
TAAAAATTAATAAAGATATTGATTTTTTTGAGAAATATAATATTACTTTAAATATATTGAGAAAGTCTGGAAAGACAATAAGAATATTGACTCCTGAAAAATTTCTAAATTATTATGAATATAACGGGTTATATAATGTAGATTTTATAGTTATGGATGAGATATATAAAATTGAAAATGATGGTAAACAGATAGGTGGTACGGTTGTTGACAATAGATCTTATAAGTTTAGAAAAGTTTTAGAACTTATAAGTAATACTAATACAAAAGTAGTAGCATTGTCACCATATACATATGAAAAAGAAAATTCAATGAAAGAATATATGAGCAAATATAAAATAATAGAAATAAATAGAAATACTAAATATGTTTATCACGAATATGAAAATTTATCAACAGCAATTGCATACTCAAAATATTTTAAATGTGCCAAGCCCTTAGTTAAGAATTATAAAACTATACCTCAAAAAGTAAGTTTGATATTGGAAAAGATGACATCCAATAAGAATATTGTGTATATAAGTGATATATCAAAAGGATTGGATATTTTTAAATTAATACAAAATAAAGAATTAAGTTTTCTAAATAATGAACTGGAGGAAAAAGAAAAAAATAGATATGAGATATTTATGCAACATTTAGAAGAAACCTATAATTTAGAAGATGGAGAAGACTGGTACATCATTTCAGCGCTGAAAAGGGGAATTGGGATATATATATCTTCAATGCCTAGATATGTAAAAAAAGAAATTATAAAATTATATGATAGTGGAATAATTAATTGTTTATTGGTTACTACTGCTTTTGTTGAAGGAGTGAATTGTACAGCAGAAAATATAATTATAACTAGTGGTTGTACAGCAAGAAATATAACATTAAATGATATGTCTTTACTAAATATATCAGGGAGAGCAGGAAGATTTGGAAAAAAGTATGTTGGAAATGTAATATTTATAAGTGATGAAATATATCATAGAGTAGAAAAAATAAAAGATAATGGAGTTAGCCTAAGAAATCCTAATTATGAAAATAATATCTCTGATAAAATAAGAGATGATTATGAGATTGAAATGATTGATGAATTATACCTGAATGATAAAGAAAAAAATAGAAAAAGAGAAGTCGAAGAAAAAATTAAAAATATTAGTGAAAATATGGACAATTTCAAAAAAATGTCTATATCTGCTCCAAATGAATGGAAATTGAAATTATATAATTACTTCATGGAAAACGAAGCTGATATTGCAAAATATCAAGAATATATAACGAATATAACTTCGGAAGAAAATGAAAATGTATTAAATTCAATTACTAATATATTTATAATATTAAAAAATATTGGGATTGAGTTTAAGAATGACTATTCCAATACAAATGCATTTAGTAAAAATGGAGATTTTATTTGGGGAGACTTATATAAATACCATATAGATGGAAATATAAAGAAAGTATTAAATTATAATAGAACAAGAATAATTAATAAAAGAAAAACATTAAGTGGAGTATACTATGAAAAATCATGGGTAAGAGAATATTTTTTTAATGATGGGAACTTTAATTACAACAAATTATATGAAGAAACATTTAAATTTATATCTAATATAATAGAATATAAGATTCCATATTATATATCTCTATTTATAAATGTATATTTGTATTATATATCTGTAAACAATAAAACAATGAATGAGGAAATTGATGTTGCTGAAATAATGACAGATGTTGAAAATATGGGAATAGACAAAGAATATATAGATTATTATGAATATGGATTTTCAAAAGATTTAATTGAAAAAATAAAAAAATTAGATGTAGTATTAAATATAGATAACTTGGAGACTGTAGATATATTTGATGATTATGAAAAAATAATGATAAGAGAATTTTTAGAATTGATTAAATAAAATAAGGTGGGATTTTTGAAAGAATATATATAAATTCAAAAATCCCATTTATTAATAAATTTATAAAATTAGACTACCACCAATCAAGCTGTACACCATCTACAAATGCATTCCTATAATACTTCTCATTCCAATAATCAATATAATTCATAAAATTCTCATCAAGAAAACTAAGTTGTTTTTCAACATACTTTCTATCCTTTTTAGGAACGCGTTTTAAAATCCTTTCAGAAATCTCATCAAAATAAATATGATGTTTTCTATCCTCATCACAAGTCAGAGAGCATAATTCCTCCTCTCTAAAATTTAACCAATCTTTTAAAATATCATTAGTAACTTCTCTTAAATTATTCATTGTTAAAACCTCCGTTTTTATAAATTTCAAAATTTAACACATCAAAACACAATAAAACTTGCAAAGATAAACTTAAAAATTCATTGGAATTTCATGTGTTTGATGCCTCAAAAAATTGGGGACAAAATGGGGACAATTATTGCAAAAAATGACCTAATTTAACCAAATTCATAATTGCACCAAATTGCTCTAGTCCTATTAAAACTAATAAAAACTCTGGGTTTGCAAAATTTCTCAAAATCACTTATCAAGTGCTCATAACCCGAAGGTCGTAAGTTCGAGTCTTACCCCCGCAACCAATTTTATATCGTTACAGCTAACTAAGTTGTAGCGATTTTTTATATTCTCCAATTAGTTTACAATAATGCTTAAAAATGGC
>CANQRJ010000139.1 GCA_947626215.1 uncultured Bacilli bacterium | reverse complement strand
AAAAGTGACTGGATTTTAGTGTAAGACTAAATTCTCGTTCTCCATATTAAAACTGGAATTTAACTTTTCACTTCACGAAATTAGAAATTAGAGTATAAATTTGTAGAAAAAACAAGGGATTCGTGATATACTTAAAAAGTAAGAATAGGGAAGGGATATTATGAATGCGAGCAATACGATGCAAAATACACCACTTAAGCCACTTAAATATCCTGGATTAGGTCTTTTTATGTCTTTTAAAATGGTTATAGAAGTTTTATGGTATATTTTAAAATGTTCTTATCGAGGATTTCGATATGTTTTTTTAGATGTTCCTCGTAGTTTATGGCAACATGCAAGTGGTACCGTAGATAAAGCCTACCGTGGTACAAAGATCGCGATGGATAAAGCAAGTGAAAATAAGAAAAAATCTCTTTTAAATATGGACTTAAATGATTTACTTAAAAATTCTAAAATGATGAAGAAGAAAATGGCCAATTTAGAACGAGAAAAAGCTTTATTGTTAGAAGAACTTCATGGTTCTGGAGGAATTCGTAGTAAAGAACCGAATGTTTATCGTTTTACGGCAAAAAATCCAGATGGAAAAATTGAAACGGGAATTATTAATGGTTATTCTAAATTAGATGTCAATACATTTTTAGTTCAAGACGGGTATGATGTTTATAAAATTGAAAATAATAAATACATTGAATTTTTATATGGTCAACAAAGTATCTTTTCCCCAAAATTAAAGAGTAAAGATTTGCTTTTTTGGCTTACTCAATTATCGACTTATTTAAAAAGTGGTCTTACTTTATCTGATTCAATTCGTATTTTAAATCAACAAATGAATAAAAAAACAACTTATAAAAGAGCTTTTCAAGCAATTGTATATGAGCTTACTATGGGTGAGAGTTTTTCAAGTGCACTAGAAAAACAAGGAACTATGTTTCCAGCTCTTCTCATTAATATGATTAAGGCGGCAGAGGCGACAGGGGAGTTAGAAGAAACCTTAGAAGATATGGCTAATTATTATGAAGAGATTGAAAAAACAAAAAAACAAATGATTTCTGCGATGACGTATCCATCTGTTATTATGGTATTTAGTCTTGCCGTTGTAACATTTATTATGCTTTTTATCATTCCAGAATTTAAGCAAATTTATGATGCGGCAGGTACAGAAATTCAAGGAATTACTTTGTTTGTTTTAAATTTAAGTTATTTTTTACAGGATAATATTTTGAATATTCTTTTGATTATTTTTTTGATTATTTTTGCTTTAATCACGGCTTATAAAAAGGTCAAAGCTTTCCGTAAAAATGTTCAAACGATTGCAATGAAGTTACCGGTGATTGGAAATATTATTATTTATAATGAAATGACCATATTTTCAAAAACATTCTCATCTTTACTTCGTAATAATGTCTTTATTACAGATAGTATTGATATTTTAAGTAAAATTACGAATAATGAAATTTATAAAGAAATTATGTATAATACTGTAAATAATATTGTAAAGGGAGAAAAGATTAGTCTTGCTTTTAAAGATCACTGGGCGATTCCGGATGTGGCTTATTTTATGATTGTAACTGGAGAATCTACAGGACAACTTGCCGAGATGATGTCAAAGGTGAGCGTTTACTATCAAGAATTACATCGAAATATCATTAATAGTTTAAAATCATTTATTGAACCTATTATGATTGCTTTTTTAGCAGTAGTTGTAGGAGGAATTATTTTAGCCGTTATCGTTCCAATGTTTGGAATGATGAGTACTGTTCAACAATAAGGGGGATTTTATGAATATTTATTATGCCGTTACCTTTTTCATACTTGGGTCTGTCCTTGCGTCTTTTTATGGTGTGGTGGCTACACGTTTACCCGAAGAGAAAAGCATTCTTGGAAGGAGTCATTGCTTATATTGTAATCATACTTTATCATGGTTTGAATTGATTCCTGTTTTTTCTTTTCTTTTTTTAAGAGGAAAATGCAAAAATTGTAAAAAGAAATTGCCGGTCTATGAACCCCTTATGGAATTGTCTTGTGGAATTCTATTTTCCCTTTCTTATCTTTATTATGGATTTTCTTATTCGTTTTGGGTTTCTTTGATTCTTATATCTTTACTTTTTATTATTTTTGTGAGTGACTTTCGTTATATGATTATTTTAGATTCACCCCTTGTTCTTTCTAGTCTTTTGATTTTTGGATTAAAGTGGTTTTATTATGGACTTTCTTCTGCTTTATGGAGTTTATTAGACGGGGCTATTTTGTTTTTTATTTTTTATTTAATTGGTTATTTTGGATCTAAATTATTTTCACGAGAGGCCTTGGGGGGCGGCGACATTAAACTTGCTTTTGTTATGGGATTGCTACTAGGTGTTCCTCATGCCATTATGGCCCTTGTTCTTTCTACTTTTCTTGCTTTACCTTATGCCACTTATAGTTTATTTAGCACGAAAGAAAGAGAAGTTCCTTTTGGACCATTTTTAATCTCGGCTTTGTTTATTGTGTTTTTGTTTTTAGATAAATTTTCTTCTATTTTAAATCTTTTTAAATTTTAAATAAATATCTAAATAGGTGAATGTCGAATTTTGTCGAACGATTTTTTAAAGAAAAAAAAGGAAATCGACAATTTTTTTTTGTATATATAAGTAGAGGG
>CANQRJ010000138.1 GCA_947626215.1 uncultured Bacilli bacterium | reverse complement strand
CCCCGAGGGTAGATGACTAAAAAATAATCTTTTTTCCACACCCACAGCCCACCTACATTCACACAATTTTAAGTTTTCCGTGAGTTTTTTGGAAAATGGATAATAAAAAAGCATTAGATAAAACTAATACTCAATGATTTTGAAGTCCAAAGGATCCTCACTGATTATCTCTAAAGCATACTTTAATCGTAGTAATTTAATAACTTCAGCTTTAGTCTTTTCATAGTTATCACTTATAAGATTAAACATATCGGAAGCAGAATTAAAATGTTGTAAAAAAGTAGCTTCCCACATAGCATTACGATAAAAAGAATTAGCTAAATAATAAGCGATAACTTCAGGCATAATATATTCTTCAACAAAAGTGTGATAGTTGTCATAAAAAGGATTAATAACCTTTTCACATTCTTCATCACTTATATCTTCATCAGTACATTTTCTTAACATAAACACCTCCATGTGTATTAATCGCTCTAAATAATAATTATTGCAAGTTTATTATGAAAATATCATGCTTTTTATCAATATTTATCAAAAAGTGTGGTATAATGTATTCGTAGGATAGGAGGAAAAATATATGATTAATAGTAAAGTTTTGAATTCTCCTATTAGATGGGCAGGATCAAAGAAAAAGATATTGAATGAAATGCTAAATGCATTTAAAACCAATAGGGAAAACTATATTGAATGCTTTCTTGGTTCTGGTGTTGTACTTATAAATGTGCTAAAAAATAATGATAAATTAAAGTATAAAAAATTTTATGTTAATGACATTAATTCTAATATAATTAATTTTTATAAATTACTTCAAAAGAAGCCAGAGTTCTTAGTAGAAAGAATTTCCAAATTGATGGAAATATATAACAATTACGATATGGTACAAAAAGAAAATTGTTATTATGAATTGAGATCAAAATTCAATGCTGAAACAGACTTAAACGAGAAAGCAATACTATTTTATTTCCTAATGAAAACAGGATTTAATGGAGTGTATAGAGAAAATAAAGCTGGAAGTTTTAATGTTCCATTTGGTCGAAAAGAAAAAATAGTTGTAAATAGTTCATACCTAACAGAGTTATCTGGTCTTATTAAGCCAGTAAAATTTTATAATTTGGATTATGAATCATTTTTATCAAAAATGAAGAGTGAAGGAATAATAGATAATAGTTTCATGTATTTCGATCCACCTTATTTACCAGATGATTTATTAGTAAGTCAAAAGCAAGAACTATATACAAATGATTCCTTTGACCATAGAAGATTTATTGATAAAGTTAATGATTTGAAGTGTAAGTATGTTATGATATCAATGTCTGATTCAAAACAGGCAGATGAAATATATTTAAATGGAAAGTTTATTAAAAACAGCATGAAAGAAATATTGCGTACAATAAACCCTATAAAATTATTTTCTTCCACAGAAATAGCCTTTACAAATTACGAAATTGAAATAAAAACAGAAGAGTAGAAATACTCTTTTTTTGATAATAATTAGATAATATTTACAAAATATTTTGACATTATTTTGTTTTTGTGTTATTCTAATGTTGATTTGGAGGGATTATATGAATAACACCAAACAAGAAAATTTTAAAAGAATTGCAACAAATAGAGTAAATAAAATTATAGATTTAATCTCTAAGTTGCAGAATTTGTCTAACTCATCTTTCTATGAATATACTGATGAGCAGATAAATCAAATTTTTAGTGCCATTCAAAAAGAACTTGATAAACAAAAACAGGAATTTAAAAAGGATTCAAAAAAAGGTAAAAAGAGATTTGAATTATGATAAGTAGTATATTATATGAAGGAAAACTAAAAGAAAAAGAGAATAATTACTTTTTTTCAGAGAAGTACATTGAGTTTTTAATTACTAAATTTATATTTATCAAACGAGAAGTTAAGATAGAAGAAGTTTATGATTATATAACTAATTATGTCAATTCTGATTTAGTTAAAATGAGTGGACTAAAAAGATTTTTAAAAGAAAATTACGAGAATAAAAAAACAGTATATTATTTAAATCAAAAACAAAAAGAAAATATTACTAATACATTGGATATGAAAAAAGATTTAGATTTTATTATGTTTGCATCTGAAAGAAAACTATGCTTAAAGATATCCGAGCAGATAACAGGAGATTCTTTTAATTTTGATAAAACTTTGCTGAATGTGTTAATGCTTGATTTTAAATATAATAAATCCAATAATAAAGATTATTATTTAAGTTTAATTTATAATATTAAGAATAACTATTATGATCTTATTTTAAAGGTTGAAAACAGCATTAAAAGTATAGACAGTTTTTATAACGAGCTAGAGTTAAGTAATGTTATTTCAAATGAAAATATAATTAGAATACTATCTTTAAATAACACAATAACGATAGAAGATTTAATAAAATATTCATCAGAAAAACTATTGAGCATTTTTAGCATAGATCTCGATGAATTGTTTAATTTAGTAAGTTCTATTGGAGATAATTACGAGAGGGTATTTCAAGATACAGTATGTTCTTTTTATTCTAATTTATCGGAACATGCTTTATTAGTATTCAAAAATAGGTTTAATTACTATTCTAACGAACCACAATTAACATTAGAACAGATAGGTACTAAATTGGGTGTTACAAGAGAAAGAATTAGACAAATAGAATC
>CANQRJ010000137.1 GCA_947626215.1 uncultured Bacilli bacterium | reverse complement strand
AGGGAAAAAATCGCAGGGCTTGCTTGGGATAGGCTCGTAGGATGGCCTGATTTACCAATAAAATGATGGTGAATGGGAAGCCAAATGGAAAGAATTTTGCATCAGCTTCAGGAATATTCTCTAAAGACTTCGCTTCATTATCAGTTATCCAAATAACATTTTTTAAATTTAATCTGCTAGCAATTAGGTTATTATGAGTAGTAACAATAATTTGTGAATCAGATTGCCGTTTTTCTATTTCGGACAACATTTTTAGTAAAGTCGTATGGCATAAATGATTTTCCGGTTCTTCAATTAAAACAACATCTAAATTATTTTTAGGTTTATCAAGTGCAATTTTAGTTTTGATTAAACTATTCATTCCACTACCTTTATTTTCAATAGCTATTGAATCCTCATATACAGTCAAAACTGATTCTAGAATAACCTTTTTATCATTAATCCCAAATTTTCTATGTTCATCAATATCCTCAAGTTCTATTGATTTGAACATTTTGTTTAATTCATTGCGAAATTTATTTTTAGATGCAATTCTCTCTTCTTCATTATATCGACTGTAAAATAATGTCTTATTAAAATAATTATATGAATTATTAGTTTCATTTTCAGATGTATCAATAGATATAAAATTCAAAGGTCTCTTTATTAAATAATATTGTTGTTTTGAATATGTTTTCCAAGATAAATTATAATATTCATAGGGTATTTCTCCACTATTGATTACATCTACTAGATTAGCACCGATTTCTTCATTAAAAGCACACTCAAATCTAATTCCAAAATCTTCAGCAGTTTTATTTCTGTTATTTTGCCCATAGAAATATTCTGTATTTTTTTCTGATGGGTCTAATACCAAATCTAGTTCAATTTCAATTTTGGGTAACGTTTCTATGGAATGATTGGCTTTAAAAGCATCCATTTGAGTTTTATTAAATAAATCTTTTAAAATTGATTTATCAGTATTTTTGTACATTTGGTTTAGTACAATTTTTATAGCCTCTAAGATTGTACTCTTTCCAGCTTCATTTTCTCCCACAAGTATATTCATGTGTTCATTAAAATGAACTATAATTTCATCAAATTTTTTAAATCCTTTTATATATATAGATTTTATATATCTCATTTTGTATCCTTGATATTAGTCGTATGAATTTTATTGCTTTAAATCATCATATGATATTTGTCCACTAAGATATTTATAAAATTTGCTCATTCCACCATCTCCATGAGGAAATAATCCTTTAGAAGTATTAAAATCTTCATCTGTAATTTCTAATTTTTCGAAATATTTATAAAAATCATCAACAGAAAGTCTTGAATTCTTTATTTCGGGATAAATATCTCTTAAATAGCGCATTAAAGCTCTAAAGCAATTATTCTTAGATAAAAGATAATTAGGAACATCATTCCAAGCAATTGTCCATTTTTTCTTTATTGCTGCAAAATAATTCCAAATTACATCTAATAATTCACCATCAAATTTATTTTCAAAATAATCTCTAAAAACAAATTTTTTTCGATCATTTTCCGTATGTTCTAAAAATTTTACTTTTCCAGAAAGACTTTTTCTCTTTAAAAGATCTCTTTCTGACTCTGGATCTTTTGAAATCATTTGAAGTAATGATTCTACAAAAGTTGCTTGTGTCAATGGCTCATCATTAATTCTTCCCGAGGTCTTGCAACCTAACATCTTTATTCTTTTGTAAAATGGAGAACGAGGTTCTTCATCTAAAATTTTTGCGATATTATGACATACACTTTGTGGAGTTCTAGTTTCAGCATATTCCTCTAAATTATATACTATGCTTTTATTTACTTTTGTTTGTTGTAAATTAACAACTCCAAATATTTTAGCTTGAGTATGAATATCGTAGCCTATAAAAAATGAAACATTAAATTCAAAATTCTCAAGAGATTTTAATAAATCCTCTCTTGTTTCATATTCAAATAATAATAATTGTATATTATTTTTTATTTCATCAATTGCATAAGCCATTCCAGCTAAACGATGTTGACCATCTATAACTTTAGCAATACCAGAATAACGTAGCGATTGAATTTCTATTGTTTCTTTTCCGTATATATTTTTTGGTTCTAAAATACCCAAATCAATTCTCTGTTTGATAATTTCTTCTGGCAATGGGGATAATTTTAGAACTAGTTCTTCACCATTTGTCTGTAATTCTGCACAATCTTCTGTAATTGATAATAAAACGGAAGTTGGAAAAGTTGAATCAATATTTTTAACATATCTTGCAATAGTTTTTAATCTGTCTATCTTTAAAGCTCTTTGAATTCCCAAATAAGAAACTGATTCATTTTCTCCAAGTTTTAGTCGCATGCGATCTATGTATGTAATATCTAATAAGTCTTTAGCCTTAACACTACCTATATAATAATCACCAATTCTCTGGCTTACCTTTATTACAGGAATGCGTATTTCATTCATCTTTATCACCAATATTTTTTGAATTTTGTCTGATTTTATCCTGATTTACATTGTCTATATCGTTTAAACCGAAGTCTTGCTTAAGTTCATTAAATGTAGATATAAATAATAAAATTAAAGTTACAATATAAAATATTATAGAAATTATAATGCTATTATCATTTATTTTTAATTCAGCATTTATTTCATCTAGCTTTTTCAACTTTTCTTGAAGTTCCTGTTCCTTTGGAAATT
>CANQRJ010000136.1 GCA_947626215.1 uncultured Bacilli bacterium | reverse complement strand
GTTACAGGTGAAATTTCACCTAATACTTCTCTTTACTCAAATTCAAAGCTAATTGCAAACAATTATCCAAATATTCCCTTTCCCTCTCGGTTGGAAAGCAAATATTAAAGGTGTGGATTTAAATCTACAATTCCCCGCCGGTTGGGAACAAGCAAAACAAATTAAATTTTCTCAAGGTTTTGTATCTCCAGCTCCTCGTGATTTTGTTGGTTTTGGTCCTCTGACCGAACCTGAAGCTTTAGCTATTTATAATTTTACTTTATCTCATAATTTTAGACTTGTTATTGCTTTTCATACTCAAGGGGAAGTTATTTATTGGCAATTTGAGAATTTTAATCCTCCCAATAGTTTTTATATTGGAACTCAATTTGCAAATTCTAGTGGATATTTGTTAAATTCTACTCCTTATAATTCAAGTTTTGCAGGTTACAAAGATTGGTTTATTCAAAATTATAATAGACCAGGATATACTATTGAAGTTGGCTCAGGTAGTAATCCTTTACCTACTTCACAATTTGACGAAATTTATTCTGATAATATTGGTATCTTAATTCTTGGAGCATTACTATAGAAAATTAGATATTTAAGTGGGTTCCAGTAAACTTTTAGCTAATAAATTTAACAAAGAGGTAGAATTTTTTTCTACCTCTTTTTAATTTGCAAATATTCTTATTAATATAATCTATATATTAATGTTTAGATTTTTTTGAGTTTAGTTTAATTTTTAAGTATATTACTATTACTGCCATAATAACTAATATTACTAATGGAATAACAAAACGCATTAATGAACGATTTCCTCCTGTTTTAAATGCTGCAGCTGCTTTTGCCATAAATGAATTATTGTTTTTGCTCTTATTTGAACTTTCTCCACTTTGTGTTCCTCCGTTGTTTCCCATTGTGTTTTTTCCTGCTTCTCCACTTCCAGAACCCATATTTGCATTAGTATTTGGTGTAACATTTTGATTATCTCCTGCTGTGTTGTCATCTCCTATTGTGTTATCTCCACCTGTTGTGTTATCATCTTCTGTTGTATTATCTCCTCCTATTGTGTTGACATCTCCTGTTGTGTTATCTTCACCTGCTGTGTTGTCATTTCCTGTTGTGTTGTTATCTCCTGCCATAGTGTTATCTCCACCTGCTGTGTTGTTATTTCCTGCCATAGTGTTATCTCCACCTACTGTGTTATCATCTCCTGTTGTAGTGTTATCTCCACCTACTGTGTTATCATTTCCTGTTGTAGTGTTATCTCCAGCTGCTGTGTTGCTATCTGTATCTAAAACGTCCTCTTTATTTATTACATAATCTACTGTGTCTACAGAATTGATTTTTGTTTCTTTGTGTCCTACTGACGCTGCTGTTGAAAATCCTGATATTGGTGAAACATTTATTGTTGCATTTTTTGTTTCTGTATTAAATTCTATTGTTCCTATTTCTAATGATTCTGATGATGTTGCATCATTTAGTTCTTCTGTTCCTACATAATAAATATATAAGTTTTCATTACCATCTGTTTCTCCATTTTCATTTTTGTTATAGGTTGATTTAATCAATTCTTTAGTGGCTTTTTCTTCTAATTTTTTATCAAAATTAAATTTTATTTTATCTGGTTCTCCCACATCTACATTTAATCCTATTTGGAAAGATGCAATACTGTCTGATTTTGATTCTATTTCATCATTATTTACTCCATCTGCCATTGCCAAACGTATATGTATAATATTTTCTTTTTCTTCGTCTCTTACTATTACAACTTTTGTTTCATCAACTGCTATATTTTGTGCTGTAGGAGTATTTGCTAATGTAAATCTTATGATTGTAGATAAAATAATTGCACTAAGTATTAAAACTAAAAATAGTATTTTTTTATTTTTTTTCATGTCTTATCTAATTCCTCCCCTCTTATTAATATATTGTAACATTTGAAAGACTGATTTGTGGCAATGTGCTTGGAAGTACAACTGGTAATGTATCACTTACTAATCTTTCATTTTCTAATGTGTTAGCATTATCTACACGATATAGTTCTGCTCTAACTATTCCTTTGCCTAAATCGTTCTCTAATTCTTTATATACTTCATTTGCTTTTCCATCTTCTGTTGGTTCAACCCAGTAAATCCATGTTCCTTCTCTTGTTTCTCCTAAATTTTCTGATTTTGGATCTGGTGCTAATATAATTTGTTGTCCTTCTACTATGTCATATCCTTCTGTTTCTTTAAGTTCTGGATTTTCTTTGCTGTTTTTATTCCATAATTTTACAACATTGTATGCTGGATTTCCTTCATAATCTCCAACAAATATTATTGAACCTTTTGGAATTACATAAGGTTTACCATTTTCGTCATTTCCTTTTGCATATGTCAAGTCTTCTGCTAAAATTCCTATAGAATTTGATGTATCTCCGCTTTCTTTTTCCAAGAATTTTACATTATCTCCTGCTTGACCTAGTAAATCTATCTTAGATATTGATACACTTCCATCTTTTATTACTAGTTTTACATAAGAAGCATCATAATCATACATGTATAATGAGTTTTCTCCCTGAGAATTAAAGTAGAATGTATTTGTTTTATCTCCATTAGTTCCACTACTTACTTTTGTCCATTCATTTTCTGCTCCAGTTAAGCTTACCCATACTTCATAGTCTTTTATTTTACTTCCTGTTTGTGATTCATATTGCATTCCT
>CANQRJ010000135.1 GCA_947626215.1 uncultured Bacilli bacterium | reverse complement strand
ATAATAATCCAACACTTTTTATTTTGCAATAATTTTTTGCCAAAGTTAAAGACTTTTCGTTAGAAATTTGGTACAATTGACATATAGGTGAAGAAATATGAGAACAATTGTAATAAGTGATATAGCATTTGTAGGAAATACTTATCAAGAAGCCAAAGATGGACTACTTTACTTAAAGGATTTACAAAAAAATGGTTATAATGTAGTTTTAATGACCAATAAAGGGTACAAGGATGCTCACTTTCTGTGTCTCAAATTTGTGAAAAGAAATAAAGTAACATTAGAAAATATAACGACAACTTATCCTAAAAATAAAGGATTTGAATTACATTTTAGAAAACTATATGAAAGTTATTATTTAAAAGAAAATTATTTAATCATTGGAAATGGAAGTAAAATATTATCTGAAAATCAAAAAGTAATATGGGAAAGTGAAAAATTTCCAAAAGAAACATTAGAAAAATTAAAACAAATGTTAAAAAGTTTTGATTATTTATCAGAAAAAGAATATAAAGAAAGAGAAAATGAAAAAATCATTGGTAGTTACTACCGTTATTTAACTTTAAAAGAAAGTTATAGTTTAGAAGAAAGAGAACTTTACGGAATAGAGTGTAGTAAAAGAACATTAATGCATGACTTTGCCTTTCATAAATATGTGGAAGAAAAAATACCAGAAATCAAAGGGTATTATTTAGATTCCAAACCAACCTTTTATCTAAAAGAAAGAAATAAAAGATTGGCAATTCAAAAACTTTGGGATTTAAAAGAAATAGATCCAGAAAATACTTATTTTATTTTAAGTAATTTAACAGATGATGTTTTTTTAGATATGGATCCAAGTAAAACTTATTTAATAGGGGATGAATTTTCAAATCAATACTTTTCACGTAAAGAAGACTCACTTGTAAGAGCCCTAGAAAAAATTGATTCTTAAAAAAAAAGAAGGGATTACTCACTCTTCATCTCAAATAGAATATCTCTAAGTTCCATTGCACGTTCAAAATCTAAGTTCTTTGCAGCTTTTTGCATTTCTATTTCAATATCATGATAAATTCTTTCTTTTTCTTTTTTAGAAATTGTTTTTTGTTTTGTTTTTTCTTTCACTTCATTTGTAACCACTTCTTTAATTTCCTTTTGAATCGTTCTAGGAATAATATGATGTTCTTCGTTATAAGCTTCTTGAATCTTACGACGACGATTTGTCTCGGTAATCGCTTCATTCATCGCATCACTTACTTGATCTGCATACATAATGACGTGTCCTTCGGCGTTTCTTGCACATCTTCCAATTGTTTGAACTAAACTTCTTGTACTTCTTAAAAATCCTTGTTTATCAGCATCTAAAATACAAATAAGACTCACTTCTGGAATATCGATTCCTTCTCGTAAAAGGTTAATTCCAACAACCACATCATAAATGCCGGCTCGTAAATCATGAATAATTTTTAGTCGTTCTAAAGTTTTGACCTCATTATGTAAATAAGCGACTTTAATATTCATTTCCTTTAAATAATTGGTAAGTTCTTCGCTCATACGTATGGTAAGAGTGGTAATTAAAACACGTTCATTCTTAGACATTCGAATGCGAATTTGTTCTAAAATATCATCAATTTGACCTTCACTAGGTTTTACTTCAATCGTCGGATCTAAAAGTCCGGTAGGTCGAATAATTTGTTCTACATAAGTACCATTTGTTTTTTCTAACTCGTAATCTCCAGGAGTAGCCGAAACATAAATGGCTTGATTAATTTTATTTTCAAATTCAGAAAATTGTAAAGGACGGTTATCCAAAGCACTAGGAAGACGAAAACCATATTCCACAAGAGTGGTCTTACGCATACGGTCCCCATTATACATTCCTCTTACTTGTGGTAAAGTGACATGAGATTCATCGACAACTAGTAAAAAATCTTTAGGAAAAAAATCAATCAAACAAGTAGGAGTTTCTCCAGGACCTCTTAAAGCTAAATGTCTGGAGTAATTTTCAACACCACTACAAAAACCAGTTTCCTTTAGCATTTCAATATCATAATTGGTTCTTTCGCGAAGTCTTTGTTCCTCTAGTAATTTTCCTTGGCTTTTTAATTCTTCGAGTCTTTCTTTTAATTCCTCTTCAATTCTTCGAATCGCTTCAGTCATTTTTTCATCACTCGTTACAAAGTGACTAGCGGGAGATATTGTTGTACTTTTAATATTTTTCACAATTGCCCCAGTAACGGGATCAAATCTTCGAATAGTCTCAATCTCATCTCCAAAAAGTTCAATTCGAATCCCTAAAGTATGTTCATTAACAGGAACAACATCGATAATATCCCCACGAACTCGGAATGTTCCACGATGAAAATCAATGTCATTCCGTTCGTATTGCATATCAACAAGTTTATTAATGATGTCGTTACGGCGTACCTCATCCCCAACGGTTAAAATAAGCATTTTTTCCTTGTATTCTTCTTTTTCACCAATACCATAAATACAAGAAACAGACGCAACAACAATGGTATCTTGATAATTAATTAAAGCACTTGTCGCGGCATGACGAAGTTCATCAATTTCATCATTAATAGAAGAGTCTTTTTCAATATAAGTATCACTAGAAGGAACATAAGCTTCTGGTTGATAATAATCGTAGTAAGAAACAAAATATTCCACATGATTATTTGGAAATAACTCTTTTAATTCAGCATAAAGTTGACCTGCTAAAGTTTTATTATGAGCTAAAACGAGTGTTGGTTTATTCACTTCTTTAATTACATTTGCTATTGTAAAAGTTTTACCAGTACCAGTCGCCCCAAGTAAAACTTGATGTTTTTTTCCATTTTGAATTCCTTCTA
>CANQRJ010000134.1 GCA_947626215.1 uncultured Bacilli bacterium | reverse complement strand
ATTTCTTCAATATTTTGTTCATAACTTAAATTATTTACATGTGGATGTGTGTCACTATGACTTGCTATTTCATGTCCCGCTTCGTGTATTTTCTTTACTGCTTCTGGAAATTTCTCTATCCAATCCCCTACCATAAAAAATGTTATTTTTACTTGATTATCTTGCAATGTTTTTAAAATACTATCAATATCATCTGCATTCCACGCACAATTTCAAATAGGATAGATAAAAAATAAATTTTTATTCAGAGAAGTTATAATATATTTTTATACTCTCTGAATCTATTATTTCTATTTTATTAATCAAACTTATTATTGTATTTTTATCAATATCAGTTACATATTTTACAATTTTTGTTAGTTCATTTTCTGCCGTATCTTTATAAGAATTTAACTCTTTATTTATATTATTTATTTTTAATGCTAATTCTTCTTTTTCTCCTCTATAATCGTTTGTCATTTTAATAAATTCTTCTGCACTTAAAATTCCATTTACTTTATCTTCATAACTTTGCTTTATTATTCTATCTATTTCATTTATTCTTCTTTCATAATCAAATCTAGATTTATTTATTTTAATTTTTTCTTTCTTTAATTTTTTTATATACTCAAAATTTATAATTTTTTGCATATTTATTTTTTCTGTGATAAGTAACTTTAACTCGTCTTTTACTGCTTTATTTAAAACACTTTCTCGTATTGCTACTCTTGAACAATATTCTTTCCCATATCTACTATAAGCACTGCATACAGCGACCATATCTTGTTTTAGTCCTACTTGTTTTTGATATCTATACTTACTATTACATCTAGGACAATATAATAACCCTGATAACAAATGCTCTGTACCTTCTTTTCTATGATGCTTATGTGTTTTGGTTTTTAATATATTTTGTGCTAAGTTAAATTCTTCTTTGCTTATTATAGGTTCATGAGCATTTTTCTTTACTGTATGTTCACTTTCTGGTAATTGTATATATTTTTTTACTTTATAACTTACCATTTCACCTTTTCTTTGAATTAATTCACCTATGTACACTCTATTAGTTAATATCTTTTTTATAGTTTCATGTCCCCATAATCCTGTAAGTGTTTTACAATGAAATTTAGTAGTTCTCTGTTTATATACAGATGGACATTCTATATGTTTTTCATTTAATTCTCTTGCTATGTATGATAATCCATTTCCTTTGTTATACTCAGAAAAAATAAATTTAACCACATCTGCTACTTCTTCATCGATTACTAATTTTGTAATATCATTTGGTGCTTTTTTATATCCATATGGTGCAAAAGCTCCTATAAATTCACCTTTTTCTGCCTTCGTTTTTTTAGCTGTTCTTACTTTTTTTGAAATGTCTTTTGCATACATGTCATTAACTACAGACTTAAATGCTCCCATATCATTATTGCCATTGTTTTTTTCAAAAGTATCAATGCCATCATTTACTGCTATATATCTAACTCCTTTTTTAGGAAAATATTTCTCTAAGTAAAATCCTGTTCCAATATAATCTCTACCTAACCTCGATAAATCTTTTGTTATTACTAAATTTATTTTTCCTACTTCGATATCATTTTTTAATCTTATGAAATCTGGTCTATTAAAATTTGTTCCTGTATAACCATCATCTACGTAAGTATCTACAAGTTCCCAATTAGGATATTGTTTTACATATTTTGTTAAAAATTCTCTTTGGTTTATGATACTTTCAGAATCTCCAGCAGTTTCGTCATCTCTTGAAAGTCTTAAATATATTGCTACTTTGTACATTACATTCATCTAACATCTTTCATCTCCTCGATATATGTATATCATTATTATTTCTTTCATTAACTCTTGCATGTTTTTTTCGTTTTTTGCAAATTCTCTATATATAATCATTCTTACTCACCTTTTTAAATATATGCACTTAGCTCGCCACTATGATATGAAATTATTTATTTGAATATAATATTAAATAATAGCTTAACACTTGTCATCAAGTATTAAGCTATTTTAACTTTTCATCTTCTAATAACCAATCTATTATGTTTTTATGAATTATACCATTTTGTGAAAAATCTAATTTATCCATTGTTAAAACATATTTTGGATGGTTGTCTTCTATATTTTTAAATACCCCAAATTCTCTTTCTACAACCGAATCATTGGCTAAAATATAAGCTACTTGAATGTATATTTTTTCATCTGTTTTTGTTGCAATAAAATCAATTTCTCCATCTTTTGTTTTTCCTATATATACATCATATCCTCGTTCTAATAACTCATTATATACAACATTTTCAATTGCAAAGCTCTTGTTTATTTCAAAGTTATTATTTTTTATTTGTGCAATTCCTAAATCTGTCATATAGTATTTATTTAATGTTTTCAAAATTGCTTTTCCATGAACATCATATCTATATATTTTCTTTATCATTAACGCCTTGCATAATGCATCTAAATACATATATAACGTTTCAGTTGATACAGATTTTCCTTCACTTTTTAAAAAATTTATAACATTTTCAGCAGAAAATTGGCGTCCTGTAGTATCTACAATGTATTGTAATAATAAATCAAATAATACTGTATCTTTTAATCCTAATCTTTCTACTACATCTCTTAATATAATAGAATCGAATACACTGTGTAGATAATCCTTTATATTACTTTCATTAGTAAATTGAGTTCTGTTAGGAAGTCCTCCCCATTTAACAAAATCCCAAAAGGTTTCTTCTGATTTGGCTTTCTTTTTAGTAATTTCTATAAATTCTTTATAGCTTAATGGATAGATATTAAATAATACATATCTTCCAGATAAAACTGTTGATAATTCATTTGATAACAATTTACTATTAGAACCTGTAATAAATATACTTATATTATCTATAGA
>CANQRJ010000133.1 GCA_947626215.1 uncultured Bacilli bacterium | reverse complement strand
GATTCTTATCATAGTTATTGTGAAAATGGAACAAATATATCTTGGAATGCCCATAGTTGGGAAGCAAGTATAAAAAATATCAAAGAAAGTCCAACCAAATGTCATTTAAAGTTTATAGATGGATATGAAGAAAGTATATTAAATGGAGCCGTACCAGATTTAGGAAATGGAAAGTTAACCCCAATCACAATTGAAGAAAATGGAATTGTAAAAAAAGCAGACTTAACGAATAAAGAAGATCCTTGGTATAGTTATAATGAACACAAATGGGCAAACAGTGTGATCTTAAAAGAAAATAGTTATGAATTATTAAAAGCAAATGGAAAAATAAACAGTGAACCTATATTAGAAGAAGATTCCCTTCATTTAGATGGAGTAGATGATTATGTGAATTTAGGATTAGAAAATCATAGTTTTGGAAATCAAATTACTATTGCTTTTCATTTTAAGTTAAATTCTTTTAGTGCTATGAATGATTATGTTTTATTTGGAAATCCCGAAGTAGCAGGAATTTCTTTATATATTCAATATAATTCAAAAAAACTTATTTTTCAAACTTATGATGAAAGTGGTGAAGTATTTGCTTTAACTTCTGATGATGTAATTGAGGAACAAAAAGATTATATTGTTTTAGCTATATATAATGGAAGCACAATGAATCTATATATCAATGGACAACAAAATTCTAACTCTATTTCTAGAACAGGAAATATTAAAATTTCTCCAGTTCCATTATTTATTGGAGCAAATCCTAATCTAAGTGGATCTCATTCTGCTTTCGCTAATATTTATGTGAAACAAGTAGCAATATTTTCTCGTGCAATAAGTGAAGAGGAAAAAAGTAATTTTCAAGATCATTTAAAAATTACAAATGGAGAAGGATTACTTCGTTATGTAGATTTTACAAATAAAGAATATCAACCAAATGAAGTTATCCCAGAAGATAATATAGAAAGTTATTTTGTATGGATACCAAGATATAAATATCAATTGTTTACTGAAAACCCTGATAGTTATTATGGAACAAAGACGATAGAAGATAATTCACAAATATCTAATAACGGAAAAACAAATGTTATAAATATTACTTTTGAGACAAATGATGTAAGTCCAAGTAAAGGAAATATAAAAGATAGTTGGCTTACGCATCCCACATTTACAAGTTTTGATAGCAATGGGATGTGGGTTGGAAAATTTGAAACAGGATATGAAGGAGCAAAAATTACAGAAGATGCACAAGTAAATGAAAAAAATAAAGAAAAATTAATTATCAAACCAAATGTTTATAGTTGGAGAGGAATACAAATAGCCAATGCATTTTATACAACTTATGATTATCAAAGAGAACTAGAAAGTCATATGATGAAAAATATAGAATGGGGAGCAGTCGCCTATTTAACTCAATCTGAGTATGGAAGATGTTCAAATGGAAGTTGTACAGAAGTAAGAATCAATAATAATACAAGTTATATAACAGGTTATCAAGCTAAAGAAGAACCAATATTAGGTAATGGTGCATCTCCAACAGATTCAACAAATTTAAATGAAGATGGAGAAAATGGTAATAATTATTTTACTCTTAGCAATCAAGTGGGAAGTACAACTGGAAATTATACAGGAGTATATGACATGTCTGGAGGAGCATGGGATTATGTAATGGGAGTGATGCATAGTAGTAGTACTAATTTTAGTCCAACAAGTGGTACTAATTCTATAAATAATTCTGGTTTTATTGGAGAATTCACTTGTCCTACTTGCGATGACTTGCCAAGTTCGTCACTAACAGAATTAATATCTGGCAAGTCATGGCCTTCTAGAAAATATTATGATTTATATGATTATAGTACATCTGCAGAAGAGTATCAAAGAGGACAATTAGGGGATGC
Organism: uncultured Bacilli bacterium; assembly: GCA_947626215.1. Lineage (GTDB taxonomy): Bacteria > Bacillota_I > Bacilli_A > RF39 > UBA660 > Ventrenecus. The sequence goes on along the minus strand of CANQRJ010000133.1, from coordinate 1,021 downwards.
AACAAAAGAAATGGGTCCATTTTATTCTATGAAAAATAGGCCAATTAGTAGTTGTTTTTTTAATAGTGCGGCATTTGTAAGTAATATTGTTCCATGGTTTGTACGAGGCGGAGTTTCTACTTCAGGTTATGAAGCTGGTGTAACTTCCTTCAGAACACATTCAGGAGCTACAAATGATGCTATTTCTTTTAGAGTTATTCTCACACCATAAATAAAAAGGAAAAAAGAAATTTCGAAAAAAACAAGAAGCCTGTAAAAAAATGAATAAAGAAGTCGAAAAAAGATTAAGAAGAGAAGATTTTGATCATGATATGTGGGAGAAAAGACTTGCCTATAACCGAGGAATGGGTAAAGGAGAAATAATTGAAATATACTCATCTCTCTTATTTCAAGAAGTACCAGTTTAAAAAAAGAAAAAATTGAGAAGTTACGATTAGAATTAGCTTCTTAATTTCCTGAGTGTCAATTGACGACGGGGGGGGGGTTATATGATAAAATCACTATAGTAGGAACTATGGTGATTTTTAAAATGAAAAGAAAAAAACAAAATAGAAAAATTATATTAAGTATAGTAATGATATGTTTTCTTCTTCTATTAATTTTTCCTTTAAAACAAAAAGAGAGCAATTATATAAAAGAAACAAATGATTCAGAAGTGACTTTTGCATATGTAGTAGATGGAGTAAAACAAAATACAATACCAAGTAAAGAAGGATATACATTTGATACAGAAAATAGTTCATGTACGAATGGAGTAATCATATCATGGAATTACTCCAATTGGAATGCTAAAATAAGCAATTTAAAAAATACAAAAAGTAATTGTACTCTATACTTTAAAAAGGAATATGCGGAAGGAATATTAAATGGAGCAATTCCAGAAATCAAAGGAGATTTAGTACCAGTTACAATAGATGATAATGGAGTAGTAAGAAAAGCAGATTTAAGTAGTGAATGGTATAGTTATCAAAATAAGAGATGGGCGAATGCAGTCATATTAATTGATAAAACAAAAGAATAT
>CANQRJ010000132.1 GCA_947626215.1 uncultured Bacilli bacterium | reverse complement strand
CGTCTGCCTTCTAGTCTTTCTGAGTTGAGTTGAAATCTTATATCTTGTTCATGGGTTAAGAAACTTGTGAACTCTTTATTTTCATTTAGTTTCTCTACTTTCTCTTGATACTTTTTCATATACTCATCTTTCTCCATCTCTTCTAAATCCTCTTTATCTGCATCTAATATACTTAGATATTGATAAAGTTTTCTTTCATGCTCATCTATTACATTGTACCACGTTTTCTTAATTTTGTCCATGTTGTATTCAATCATTGTGATGTTACTTACATATTCGATTTTCTCATCCGATTGTATTTTGTATTCAATCACTCTTGGTAATCTCTTACTTTCTTTTAATCCATAAGTAAAATCAATATGTAAAAATTTTGTATTTACATCATATGCATCTCCTACTTCTGTCTCTTTACTAAAAATGGTACTGAAAAAGTTTAAGTTTCTTAAATGAAGCCAACTTTGATCTGATGAGTTCATTTCAATATTATGTGAACGTTCACATAATATAGATTATATGAACTTTTTATTTATGTGAACAAACCATTATAAATCTCGAAAATATAATGGTTTTGTTTTAAAAAAGTTCACATAAATAGGTATAATAGTTTCTCGGAAGTTAATCTTCCTAGAAATGTGAGGTGTTGTAAATGAATGCAACAGAAATTAATTATAAAGTTAGGAAGGAGGTACCGATTAATGCATTAAACAGAAATCTAAAATGTGTGTATAATGATCAGAGCTTATTTTATAATATTTTGATAGAATATCTTAAGTATTTACACGAAAGAAACTTGGCTGAATCAACTATATATATAGCTAAGAGAAACTGTATTTATTTTTTGAATTATATTGAAAATCAAAAAATCAAAAATATTGAAAATATTACATCAATTAATATTGAAGGTTATGTAAATAATATGAGACCAGATTTAAATATTCGAACAAAAAAACATATTTAAAAGATACTCGACTATTGTTAAAATACTTTTATTAAAAAGTATATTGAAAAAGATTTATCTTTATATATTCCAGTAATTAAAATACCTAATTATAACATTATTCCAAATACAATAAGCGTAGAAAATTTAGAAAAAAATATACTGATGAATGTAACATTCATGTGACTCCACATACATTCAGACATACAAAAGCAAGTCACTTAGTAGAAACAAATATTCCTATTATTTATATTCGAGATTTTTTAGGACATGAAAGTATAGAAACTACAACGATATATGTCAAGATCAATAGTAAATTAAAAAATGAGGCTGAAATTACGTTTAATTTGATGATAAATTGATAGAATGGCTTGAAAATTTATAATTATTTTATGTGAACTTTTTTAATACAAAACCATTATATTTTCGAGATTTATAATGGTTTGTTCACATAAATAAAAAGTTCATATAATCAATATGTGTTTTTACTCCATCTACTGTAGCTATAAAGTCTACTATTTTTGCTTTTTCTACTACATTTCTTTTTAAAAGTTCTGTATTGGAAAAAGTAATATTAGAAACTTTCTTTTTAAAGATTAGACTTAAAAGTGTCTCTAGAAGTTCCGTATCACTTGGATCCGAGAATATTGCTTTAAAGACCTTGTCATTCTTAGCAGTAAAAAATTTCGACATAATTCACCTCCCTTCGAGTTTTATATTCTACAACACAAATTTCGAAAAATTTGTCGAACGGTGTCGAAAAGAAATTTTTCTTGCCTTTTTCTTTATTTTTCGATATTCTTAGATTAGAAAGTAGGTAGTATTTTGAAAATTTATGATTATTTAGTGGTAGGCTCTGGATTGTTTGGAGCGACATTTGCATATGAAATGAATAAAAGAGGGAAAAAGGTTTTAGTCGTGGATCGAAGAGATCATACGGGTGGAAATATTTATTGTGAAAGTATAAATGGAATCAATGTACACAAATATGGGGCACATATATTTCATACTTCTGATAAAGAGATTTGGAATTATGTAAATCAGTTTTGTGAGTTCAATAATTATATAAATTCTCCAATAGCTAATTATAAAGGAGAGTTTTATAATATGCCATTTAATATGAATACATTTACAAAACTTTGGGGTGATGTAAAAACTCCTAAAGATGCCCAAGAAAAAATTGAAAGCCAAAAAAAAGAATTAAATGGAAAAGAACCAGAAAATTTAGAAGAACAAGCGATTTCTTTAGTAGGAAAAGACATTTACGAAAAATTAGTAAAAGGATATACTGAGAAACAATGGGGAAGAGATTGTAAAGATTTGCCTGCATTTATTATTAAAAGACTTCCAGTTCGATATACTTTTAATAATAATTATCGATATCAAGGTATACCAATGGGTGGATATAATGTAATAATTAATAAAATGTTAGAAAATTGTGATGTAAAATTAAATGTTGACTATCTAAAAGAAAAAGAAAAGTATGATAAATTAGCAGATAAAGTGCTATATACAGGAATGATAGATGAATACTTTAATTATCAATTTGGTAATTTAGAATATCGAAGTTTAAAATTTGAACCAGAATATTTAAAAGACATTGATAATTATCAAGGAAATGCCGTCATAAATTATACCGATCGCGAAACACCATATACAAGACTGATTGAGCATAAACATTTTGAATTTAATGATTGCAAAGGAACCGTCATTACAAAAGAATATCCTGCAAATTGGTCTGTTGGCGATGAAGCATATTATCCAATAAATGATGAAAAAAATAATGAATTATATAAAAAATATGAAGAGTTAGCCAAAAAAGAAAAAAACGTTCTTTTTGGTGGAAGATTAGGTTCTTATAAATATTATGATATGGATAAAGTGATAGAATCGGCTTTAGATTTAGTGAAAAGTGAGGAATAATAAAAATAGGGCTCTAGAATTTATAGTGGGAAGAAAAAGTGAGAAAAAATCTGACTTTTTTTAATTCTGTACACTTTATATGACAAGTGATAGTAAAAGAACAAATTTTTCTTGACATACCACGGGGGGGGGGTG
>CANQRJ010000131.1 GCA_947626215.1 uncultured Bacilli bacterium | reverse complement strand
CCAAGTGATTATGGATATGCAACAAGTGGAGGAACAGATCGAAACAGTTGTTTAGATACAGAAATGTATAACTGGAACAGTTATGGTAATTGTTATAATAATGATTGGCTATTTGATGAAAATAATTGGCAATGGACCATGTCGCCTAATGCGCTTTCTAGCAATGCGAGCTCTGTGTTCAGTGTGCGCCGTGACGGGTATGTCGGCGACGTCTATGCGAGCAATTCTCTCGCAGTTCGCCCTGTCGTCTATCTGAACTCGAATGTAGAAATCTATGACGGTGAAGGAACTAAGGAAAATAATTTTAAACTTCGAGTCGGATAAGTTTATGGCTCGTTGGACGGCGGGTTGTCGTCCCGAGCCAGGGTCCTATTTAAAATTTTATTTACAACACATAATGTGTTTGTAATATATAGGGTAAACATCTAATAAAAGTCGCCTAATGCGAATTCTAGCAATGCGAACAATTCTAACGCGGTTCGCCCTGTGTGTGTAGCCCCTTATAAACGTGGATTATATGGTTAAGGCTATATTTTGAGAGTGGTAAGGGACATTGTTTATCCTGGGAAAATCCCGAATTCATTATGCAGATGGAAAGTTATACGTAACTTTCCTAGATACTGCATATTTTTCGAAGAGGTGAGTCATTTGAAAAAAAATTTAACTTTAAGAAAAGTTGGACTTTTTTATCAAGCATTTGATGAAGATGCAGAGATTTTACATTATTTATTTAATTATCGAATGGTAAAAGGAGTTGTTGGATTTCCCAACAATGCTTTATCTAAAGTTCTTAATACATTAGAAGAAAAAAAGATTAGTTATCATGTAATTGGTGATGAAGAAATAAACAAAGATTTTAAAAATATAAATAGTTATTCTTCTTATTTAATGAAAGCTAAAAATAAAGTAGTTGTTGGAGAAAGAGTGGAAAAAATTCTTAAAAAAATCGATACATTAAAAGAAGAACAATTAATAGAATTATTAGATAAGATAGAGGAATTAATCAATGAATCAGAGTGAATTTCGAATTGTTACCAATATGAAAAAATTTATTCTTTCTTTAGATTCACTTATTGATAATTTTCCTAAAAAAGAAAAAGTATTAAAAGATAAAATAAAATCAGTAAGTTATGATATATTAGAACTTATTTTTTTAGCTAATTTAAAAGAAGAAAAATTAGAAATTCAAAAGGAAATATTAAATAAAATTAGTATGTTAGATTTTTATTTGGAAACTTCTTTTAAAAAAAAAATATATTAATGAGAAACAATGTAAAAATAAATGTGATGAATTATTGAATATTAGTAAAATGATGTATGGTTGGATTAAAAATGGAAAATAATACAATAGAAAATTTATTAAAATTATATGATTTAGAAATTAGTAAAAATGTAAGAAATAAGAAAAGACTGATGCAATTTGAAAGACATAAAATGGAAAATATTATTTCGATTCAAAAGGATATAGATAACATAGATTATAAGATTAAGCATTATAATATTTTTCTTATTTTTGAACCTAAGAGTCGAGTAATTATGTCTATGAATATTCATGATAAAATGATTAATCATTTTTTTACTAGAAATGTTTTAATGCCTAAATTAGAAAAATATTTAGATTTAAGGAATGTCGCGACTAGAAAAAATATGGGAACGGATTACGGTATAAAATTGATTAAAAAATATATAAATTGTTTAAAAAAATATGAGGGTTTTTATGTTTTAAAATTAGACATAAAAAAATATTTTTATTCAATTAGTCATGAAAAATTAAAGAAAATGTTAAAAAAAGATTTAATGGAAAAAGAATATACGATTATTTGTAGTATTATTGATAGTACAAATGAATCTTATATAAATAAAACAATTGATAAATTAAGCAAAGGAAAATTATTACCTCATTATGCTTATGGGCATGGACTTCCTATAGGAAATTTAACAAGTCAGTTTCTTTCTATTTATTTTTTACATGAACTAGATCATTATATTGTGCATACTTTAAAATTAAAATATTATGTAAGATATATGGATGATTTTATTATTATGCATAAAGATAAAGATTATTTAAAGGTTTGTTTAGAAAAAATTATTTATAAATTGAAGAATGATTTTGATTTAGAAATTAATAAAAAGAAAACTCATATTACCCATATAAAAGAAGGATTTATATTTTTAGGTTATAAATTTTTTTTGAAGAATAAAAAAACTATTTGTATTGTTAGAAATGAAACATATCAAAAAATAAAACATAAAGTAAAGAAGAACAAAAAAGATTTTGAAAATGGAAAAATATGTTTAGAACAATATTTTTCCTCATTATCAAATTATTACAATGCTTATTATGGAAGTAAAATAAAAATAAGAAATTATATTGATAGTTTATTATGAGTAAAAAAAATCGTTATAAAATGATTAAAAAAATATTTCCTAATCATTTTATTTTATTTGTTTTTAATTCTAATTATTCTTCTTATATGCTAGATTTTATTTTATTAAAGTATTTAAAAAATAAAAAAAAATTTAGAATCTTATTTAGAAGAAAAAGAAATAAGTTATGTAATCATTGATAATATTACGATAATAAAGGAAAAAAAATATTCTTCTTCTAATTTTAATTTGTTTTTCTTTCGATGTTTTCTAAAAGAAATTGTAAAAAAAATAAAAGATAAATATGAATAATTATTAAGAAATTTATATGTTTAAATACTATAACTTCGTTGTTTTATTTTTTTAAAAAATAAAATAATAGCCAACAAAAAATGTTTGATATTGTTTTAAATGTGTGGTACAATGTGATTAGAAACGGAGAGGATTAAAAAAATGAAACAAAAAGAAATGAATGACCCATTATTAAATGATCGGGTGGTAAAAAAATTATTTTTAAATGTAGGTGAGAGGAGTAAAGATTATTTTCTTTTGATTGCAAGTCTTGCAACAGGAATACCTGTAAAAGATTTAAAAGAGGATTTTGAACTGATTCATCCAGAAATATCCTTAAATAAGAATATTGTGAATAGAGAA
>CANQRJ010000130.1 GCA_947626215.1 uncultured Bacilli bacterium | reverse complement strand
CTTTTATAATTTCTGGTTCTGCATTCAATTTTTGTGCAACACAAATAGCTGCTAATGAATTATATACACTAAATCTTCCTGGTATTCCTACTTTTACTCTTTCATTTTTTTGACCTAATTTTACTTTAAAATCTGCGTATGAATTTGTTATAGTTATATCTTTTGCTAGAAGATTTGCTGCATTATCTATTCCATAAGTTCCCATTTCGCATTTTCCTGCTTTTGCTACTTTACAACCATGTAAATCATCTGTATTTGCAAATCCATACTTGCACATATCAAATAATTTCATTTTTGAATTAAAATAATCTTCCATGTCTGGATGCTCTTTTGGACTTATATGATCTTCAGAAAGATTAGTAAATACTCCTATATCAAAATCACATCCATATACTCTATCTAGTTTTAAACTTTGAGATGATACTTCCATAACAACTACATCTACTTTTTCTTTTACCATTTGTGCAAATGTTTTTTGCAATTCTATACTTTCTGGTGTTGTTCTTGCAGAATCTTCTAATTTTTTTCCATTTATATATACTGCTATTGTTCCAATTAAGCCGAACTTTCTTGCCTTGCTTTTCTAATATTTGTTTTATCATATATGTTGTTGTTGTTTTTCCTTTTGTTCCTGTAACTCCTACTAAAGTAAATTTTCTTGATGGATTATCATAAAAATTACAGCTTGCTATTGCTAATGCTTTTCTTGTATCTGGAACAACTAATATTGTAATTTCATCTAATTTAGCAATTTCTTTAATATCGGCTCCCTCTTCTACCATTATTACTTTTGCACCTAATTTTATTGCTTCATTTATGTAATTATGTCCGTCCGTTTCAAATCCCTTAACTGCAACAAACATTGATCCTTTTGTTGTTTCTTTTGAATTATTAGTAATATTAAGTATATCTAAATTTAATTCTCCTTTTGCTTTAATTCCTTCTATCCCCTGTAAGATTTTCTTTAATTCCATAAAGATTTCCTCCATATTTATACTTATGTAATTAATGTTATTATTATTTATAAAATTTCAAAGAATATTATATAATTAATTTTCTTTTTTGTACAGTTATTATTGAAAAAATATAAAAAAACTGACGTTTTTGAATTTTAACTCAAATTTTATCTGATATTTAAGTTAGTCTTAATTCATTTACACCAGTCTTTTTATTTACTATGAAATTACTAAGCAAAGAGCACTAATGTGCTCTTTGCCTTACTTTATTTTAATGTTTATTGTTTTTATTTCTATTTTTTATATTGTTTACAACTAGTATTAATACTACTATTACGAAAACAATTGCAGCAATTGTTAAAACTATGTTGTTCTCACCTGCATCTGGTAAATTTCCATTATATTTATCGTCACTTTGACTTGGTTTTTGAGAACTACTTGGTTCTGATGGTTTACTTGAATCATCAGGCTTACTTGGTTCTGATGGCTTACTTGAATCATCAGGCTTACTTGGCTCTGATGGAGTGCTTGTGTCATCAGGTTTACTTGGTTCTGATGGTTTACTTGGTTCATCAGGTGTGCTTTGTTCTGGTGGATTTTCTACTTTTTTTGCAACTTTTATTGTTACACTCTCTGTTGTAAATCCTTGACCTTCTGTTATTTCTGGAGTTACAGAAACAACTGCATTTCCTTCAAAATCATCTTTAATTTTAAAAGTTAAAGTACATATATTTGAAGAACCTTCTATATCTTCATTACCATATGTGAATGCCTTTGACTTTACATTAGATGTTCCTGACCAACCTTCTGTTCTAACAGCTGTTATGTTTGTTAATTCTAATTGAGTATCATCATAATTTATTTTACCATAAATATCTACTACTCTTGCTGTATTTTTAAAATTTGATAATCCTACAGTAACTGTAACTTCTTCTCCTGGTTCATAAGAATCTTTATCAGCTGTTAAAGTTAGTGCACCAGAAGTTGCAGCTAATACATTTGATGTAATACTAAATAAAACTGTAATTAACGCTATTAAAATTATTTGTTTTATTAATTTTTTCATGACTTCTGCTCTCCTATGTTTTTATATTGCTATCCATTAACTAATGCTTCTCTCATTGCTGAAAGGTCATTTATTGATATATGTCCATCTGTATCATAATCACATGCTCTTAAGTAAGCTCCTTCTAGATTTACATACTCTACCTTATTTTCTCTCCATTTAGAAATATCATCTACTCCTACTTTTCCTGTTCCGTCTATATCTCCATGTACAACAACTACATATTCTACAGTATAATCATCATCTGGACTATCTAAATCTGTACCATAATGATTAATTTTTAAAATCATACCTGTTGCTAATCCTCTACTTGTATCTTCTATTTTTTCTTTGCTATTAGCATCTAATATTTCTACTTCTGAATATTTTGTATCTACATTGTTTATAAATTCTTCAATTGTCAAATGAGTATCTATTTTTTCAACATAATTTGTACCATCTTTATCTGGATTATCTACAAATGTACATCCTGGATCTTGTTGTTCTACTTCTATTTCTCCTCTATCTTCATCAGCTTGTTCTACTGCTTTTGACATAAATTGAACATACATTCTTGTAGTTCCAACATCTAGATCATCTGCTTTAATTGTTACAGTCATTGTTTCTTTATTTTCTATTGGTAATACTTTTGTTCCTAAAGAAATACTTTCTATTGCTTTATCTTCATCAGCTTGTATTACTACTTGTATTTCTCCTTTTTCTGTCATATTTATTGTTTTTGTTTCTTCACCATTATATGTTACTGTACCACCTTCTGAGCTAGATAAAACTAAATCTTTATTTGATGGTGCTTTTTCTGGTCCTGGTCCTTCTACTGTTGCTACTGTAAATGGACTAAATGAATCAACAATTAATATTAATCCTTGTCTTGTTACCTCAACTGGTATTGTTTCTACTCCAGTTATTGCACCAAATGAATCATATTTGTAATGATATACCTTAAATTCTTTTGCTCCAGACATATAATCTTCATAAGTTGTTCCTTCTGGGAAACCTAATCTAACTCTAACACTTTGACCTGGCTGTACTACTTGCA
>CANQRJ010000129.1 GCA_947626215.1 uncultured Bacilli bacterium | reverse complement strand
ACAGCAGATTATAATCACCCAAAGAATCCAATCGAAGTAAAAAGAGGAAGCTTAGTAAAATATGTAATAAGAGTATATAACGAAGGCGACTTAGATGGATATGTAAGTGAAATAACAGACTACTTACCAAATTATTTAATATATTTACCAGAAAACGAAACAAATAAAAAATATGGTTGGACATATGATGAAGAAACAAGAGAAGTAAAAACAACAATAACAGCAAAAGACAATACAGCAGGAGACGAAATATATAAAGATAGAGAAAATGGAAAATTATTACTTGCTTATAAACAAGATGGAGATTTAGATTATATAGATGTAGAAATAGTATGCAAAGTAGATGAAAAAGCAGTAGGAAATGGAATACTAACAAACTTAGCACAAATAACAAAAGAAACAGATAAAGATGGAAACGAAATACCAGAAGATAGAGATTCAAAACCAGATGATAATTTTGAACTACCAAAAGACGAAGATAGACCAAACTATAAAGATGATGAATCAAATAAACCATATGTACCAGGACAAGAAGATGATGATGACTTCGAAAAAGTAGTAGTAAAAGTACCAGAATTAGATTTAGCATTAAGAAAATTCATAAGTAAAGTAGATGGAAAAACTGCAGAACCTTCAAGAGCACCACAAGTAGATACATCTAAACTAGACTCAAAACAAGATACAACAGCAGAATATAATCAATCAAAAGCTCCTATCGAAGTTAGAAGAGGAAGTTTAGTAACATATACAATAAGAGTATATAATGAAGGGGAAGTAGATGCCTATGCAAGCGAAATAACAGACTACTTACCAAACTATTTAATATATTTACCAGAAAATGAAACAAACAAAAAATATGGTTGGACATATAACGAAGAAACAAGAGAAGTAAAAACAACAATAACAGCAAAAGACAATACAGCAGGAGATGAAATATATAAAGATAGAGAAAATGGAAAACTACTATTAGCATACGATGGAGATGGAACATTAGATTATATAGATGTAGAAATAGTATGTAAAGTAGATGAAAAAGCAGAAGGAAATGGAATACTAACAAACTTAGCACAGATAACAAAAGAAACAGATGAAGATGGAAACGAAGTACCAAAAGATGAAGATTCAAAACCAGATGATAACTTTGACCTACCAAAAGACGAAGATAGACCACATTATAAAGATGAAGAATCAGATAAACCATATGTACCAGGACAAGAAGATGATGATGACTTTGAAAAAGTAGTAGTAAAACCAGTATTCGATTTAGCATTAAGAAAATTCATAACAAAGATAGAAGGAATGGATGTAAATAATAGATATCCACAAGTAAATTATGATAAAGAAAGAGACAAATTAACATATACACATCCAAAAGATGCATTAGAAGTAGTAACAGGAGATACAGTAATATATACAATAAGAGTATACAACGAAGGAGAAGCAGACGGATATGCAAACGAAATAACAGATGATGTACCAGAAGGACTAGAATTTTTACCAGAAAACGAAACAAATATAGAATATAGATGGGTAATGTTAGACGAAAATGAAGAAGAAACAACAGACATAAATAAAGCAAAATATATAATAACAGATTATTTATCAGAAGAACAAGAAAAAGAAACAGGAAGAAATAATTTAATAAAAGCATTTAATAAAGAAGCAGGAGTAACAGAAGGAAACCCAGACTATAGAGATGTAAAAATAGCATTTAAAGTAACATATCAAGTAAAAACAAAAGAAGATGCCCAAAAGAGAATAGTAAATACAGCTCAAATATCAAAAGATTCAGATGATGATATAGACTCAAAACCAAAAAGAGACGAAGTATATAATCATGACAATGAAAATGAAAACGAAGATGATATAGATTATGATAATGTAAAAGTACAATATTTTGATTTATCGTTATTAAAATGGGTATCACATACAATAGTAACATTAAATGGAAAAACAACAGAAACAGAAACAGGACATACAGTAGAGACAGCAAGAGATGAGAATCCAGTAAAATTAGAGATACAATCAAAAGATATAAAGAAAATAAGCATAAAATATAGATACACAATAAGAATAACAAACGAAGGACAAATAGCAGGATATGCAACAGAAATAACAGATTATATACCAGAAGGGCTAAAATTTGATAAAAAAGACAATCCAAATTGGTACGAAAAAGGAAATGGAATAATAGCAACAAAAGCACTAGAAAATAAATTATTACAACCAGGAGAATATGCGGAAGTAGAAGTAATACTAACATGGATAAATGGAACAGAAAACTTTGGAAAGAAAGTAAACTTAGCAGAAATAAGTGAAGACAAAAATGATAAAAATGTACCAGATATAGACTCAACACCAAATAATCAAAAAGCAGAAGAAGACGATATAGACGATGCACCAGTAATTTTAGCAGTAAAAACAGGAAAAGCACAATTATATATAGGATTAACAATGATAATACTTATAACAGTTGCAGGAGGAATAAGTCTAATAAAAAAATATGTGTTAGAGTAGAAAAATCTTAGGGAATCAAAGGGTATATAGAAAAAAGTAAGGTAAATACTAAATAGTATTTACCTTACTTTGTTTTTTAAAAAATAGTAAAAGTTAATAATATCAATAATTACAAAAAAACATTACATAATTAAAAAAATGCTTGTAATAGATGTTTAAATGCTTGTAATAAATGTTTTAAAATTGTAATATAAATGTTATAAAACTAATTCAAATATCCAATAAAAGTGTCCGTAAACATGTTTTAATCAAGTTTAAATGATTAATAAAAAATGAAAAATTTTCTATTGACTTTATTAATAAAAAATGTAAAATATAATATAAGTAATAATGTAAAAGTAGGTAATAGTGTAAAGGTGGTAAAGATGAAAAGAAAAAACTTAATTGTAACAATTTTGATTTTTATGTTAATACTAACTATTTCAATATTTACAAATAGTGTTCAAGCAGCAGGGGGAATAGGATATTTGAAGATTACTACAGATAGAAAAGAAGGAACAGCAACTTATAAACATCAAAAATATCATGAAGATACGTTAAAAGCAAAGGATATA
>CANQRJ010000128.1 GCA_947626215.1 uncultured Bacilli bacterium | reverse complement strand
CCACCATTTACACCACTTTCTGAACTGTCCCAACTATAATCACCTATAGAATCTCTTATTATTTTTACTCTTTGTTCCACATTTCCACTTGTTGTTTTTACATTCACTAAACCTATAATTCGCCATGTATTTTCTTCTTCATTAAATTTGACATAATTATTTGGATTTGGTCCAACATATCTTAATTCACTTGTTTTCCATCCATTTTCTGTTCCTTCATAATCGTCATGTGTTTGAGTTACAAGTCCGTTTCCTGATTCATCTACCTCATCTATAGTCGTATTTGGAAAAACTTGTTTTTGTTCTTCTGTTAATGTTTCTAAACTTGTCGCGTCATTTATAACATTCAAACTAGCTTCAAATTTTTTATTCATTTGGTTACTATCTGCACTTTCATCCATCCATAAAATTAAATGGTAAGTTACTGATTCATCTTGTTTTAAAATTCCACTTGTAAAAAGATAAGATGTTTTTAAATTAGTTTTTGAAAATCCTAAATTAGTATCTACTAACTCACTTTTTTCTTCATTTTGTTTTTGCTCACTTAATTTACTTCCTGTTGTAGGTTTTTCACTTGCGTCTTTATAAAAAGCATATTTAATATATTCATCCCCTAATGTATTTGTATCCGGTACATTTAGAGTTACATGATAATGAGAATTAATAGAACATGTATTTGTAATTTTAAAAGTATAAGGGGTTGTTTTTAATCCTTTTTCATCAGAGATTGGATATGTATTTTTTAGATTAATGCTTTTATTTTCTGTGGAAGCTACTTCATTCGCTACACCATCTTCAGTTTCCATTATTTCTTGGAAATCTATTTGAAAACAACCTACATTTACTACATTTTCTTCACCATGTAAAGATACAATCCATAAAGCATAACTTTGCATCATCATTAAACATATTGTTAGAGTAATCACTATAAGAACTAAACTTATTTTATATTTTAATCTCATGGATATCCCTCATCTTCTATTTTTCTCTACTTTAAATTATAACCATTTTTTTTACCATAATCAAGTCTATAAAGTTTTTTTCTCTTTTTTTACAAAAAAAATGTAATAATAAATTTCTTGACTTTAAAAAGTAATTTTTAATCAAACCTATTTGTACTGTTAAATGCATTTTGATGCTTAAAAAAAGTGAGTTTTTTCTCACTTTGGTCTTACTAAAAATTCTATATCCATTTTTTATACAATTCGAAGTTTAAAATTATTTCCTTCTGATCCGTCCCCTTCATAGATTTCTACATTTTGTTTTAAATACACGACAGGGTGGGCACTAAAATGATAATTACTACAAATAGTTGTACCAAAAACACTCCCTTCTGTATTTATACAGAATGCTAAGTCGGCCATATCACTATTAGAATATGGCATTATTGTCCACTGAATATTATTTTCATCAAGTAACCAATCGTTTTTATAACAATTGTCATAATTATTCCATTTATACATTACTGTATTTAAACAACTAGTTCGATTCTCACTTCCTCCACCTATTGCAAAGCCAAAATCGCTAGGATACATAAGACCTACTAATGCTTTTTTTCCATTCTCACTTTTCCACTCGGTCGTTCTATCAACTGAATCACTACATTCTACCGACCAAGTTTCAGAATCGCATTGCCATCCAGTGTTTTTACTTCTTTCATATTTATACAAGTACTTTGAAAATCCATAAATTTCTGTATCATATTTATCACCACTCATTGCTCCTGTACTCCATATAATATCATCCGCTATATAACTTTCTGATTTACTTAAACCACCTGTATTAGAGAAATTACAACTGCCTGTAACATGGCTTCCACCAACATAACATGTCCCATCCTTGCCATTCCAATAAAGACTATTATTTACAAAAGAATCTAGTACTTCTCCATGTTCACCTTCTAGCTTATTGTTTTCAAAGCCTGGATTCATCAACTTCATCAAATCTGCTTGACTCCACTCATTTACTCCATAACCAGCATTTGCATCCGAGATTGAACTGTCCCAATTAACCTCACCTATAGAATCTTTTCTTATAATTTTTAATCTTTGTTCATAGGCTCCACTTGTTGTTTTTACATTTACTAAACCTATAATTCGCCATGTTTCATCATTAAATTCAACATAATTTTTTGGATTTGGGCCTACATATCTTAACTCAGATTTAGTCCATTGTGACTCTAGTGTTTCTTCTTCCGACATTTCATCTTCATGTGTTTGAGTTACAAGTCCGTTTCCTGATTCATCTTGTTGATCTATAACCGTATTTGGAAAAACTTGTTTTTGTTCTTCTGTTAATGTTTCTAAACTTGTCGCGTCATTTATAACATTTAAACTTGCTTGAAATGTTTTTTTCATTTGTTCACTATCTGCATTTTCATCCATCCATAAAATTAAATGGTAAGTGACTTCATCATTTTCTTTTAAAATTCCACTTGCAAAAAGATAAGATGTTTTTAAATTAGCTTTTGGAAATTTTAAATTATCATCTGTTAATTCATTTTGATCTTCATTTTTATTTTGTTCACTTAATATACTTCCTGTTTGAGGTTTTTCGTTTGTTCCTTCATAAAAAGCATATTTAATATATTGGTCTTCTAATGTATTTGAATTTGGTACGTTTAGAGTTACATGATAATGAGAATTCACAGAACATTTATTAGTAATTTTAAAACTATAAGGGGTTGTTTCTAGTCCTTTTTCATCTGGGACTGGATATGTATTTTGTAAATTAATGGAACTATTCGTTGTTGTTACTCCATTTTCATCGACTTCCTGAAATTCTATTTGAAAACAACCTACATTTATTACATTTTCTGTACCATGTAAAGATACAATCCATAAAGCATAACTTTGGAACGTCATTAAACATATTGCTAGAGTAATCACTATAAGAACTAAACTTATTTTATATCTTAATCTCATGGATATCCCCTCATCTTCTATTTCTCTCTACTTTAAATTATAACCATTTTTTTTGCCATAATCAAGTCTATAAAATCGTTCTTTTCTTAATTCTAATAGTAAATGAAATTTTCATATATCTAGTTTCATTTACTATTAGAATACTTATTTTATTTACTA
>CANQRJ010000127.1 GCA_947626215.1 uncultured Bacilli bacterium | reverse complement strand
GAGCAACTTACAGACTAGAAATTTTAAATCGTAAGTTGCGACACACAAGGTATTTAAAAATTAATATATAGCAATCAGCAACTGTAATTTATAATAAAAACATTATAATAATTTTTCTAATATTTGAATGGCGTTTGAAGCAGCGCCTTTTCTAATATTATCTGCAACACACCACATATTTAGTGTATTAGGATTACTAAAATCTCTTCTAATTCTTCCAACATAGACTTCATCATGACCATTTACATTACTAGCAAGAGGATAAATATTATTTTTAGGTTCATCACATAAAACAACACCTTCTGCATTTTGTAAAATATCTCGTACATCATTTAAATTAAAATCATTTTCAAATTCAACATTTATTGATTCACCATGGCAGTTTTCTACAGGGACTCTAATCGTTGTTGCTGTTATATTTATATCTTGTCTTCCTAAAATTTTTCTTGTTTCATCTATCATTTTATGTTCTTCTTTTGTATATCCATCATCCATAAAAACATCTATATGAGGTAAGCAATTATTATATATTGGATGTGGAAATTTTTTTAGAGTTTTTTCATTTGATTTATTTAGTAAATCATCTAAGCCTTTTTTTCCAGCACCTGATACGGCTTGATATGTTGAGTAGACGATTCTTTTTATTTTGTATTTATCATCTAGTGGTTTTAATGGAACTACTGCTTGAATTGTAGAGCAATTTGGATTGGCAATAATACCTTTATGTGTTTTTATACATTCAGGATTCACCTCAGGTACTATAAGAGGTACATTAGGCTCCATTCTAAATGCACTACTATTATCAATAACAGTACAATTTTTCTTAACAGCAATTGGTGCGAATTTTTTTGCTATTTCTCCTCCTGCTGAAAATAATGCAAAATCAAAATTTTCATCAAATGAGTTTTCTGTTAATTCTTCAGCAATATATTCTTTTCCTAAAAATTTTATTTTGGTACCACTTGACCTTTTAGAACAAAATAATTTGTATTCTAAGTTAGGAAAGTTTTTTTCTTCTAATACTTTTAAAAAAGTTCTTCCGACTAAACCTGTTGCACCAACAATAGCTAATTTATAACTTTTTTTCATATAAAATATCCCTTTCTCATTTAAATTTTATTATATTTATTATATGTTTCATAAATAGTTTTGTCAATCATTAAACAATTAAAGTCTTATTATTTGAATAAATAACATAACCGGGTTTACTTCCATTAGGCTTTTTTACAAAAGAAACTTTGCAGTAATCAACAGGAACATTTGATGAATTTTTTGCCTTACTGTGTTTAGCAGCAAGTTTAGCAGCTTCATACAAAATTACCTCTGGAACAATTTCATTAGGATTAGTTTTCAATATAACATGGCTTCCATGAATATCTTTAGTATGAAACCATATATCACTTTTTTTGGCAAACTTACAAGTTAGATAATCATTTTCTTTGTTATTTCTACCTACTAAAATGGTATATCCATCTATTACATATTTTAATGGGTTAAAAGATACAAGCTTATTTTTAGTAAGTTGTTTAGCAGGTTTTTTTGGAGATTTTTTTAATTTTTTAGGTTTTAATTTATCAGCAAAAATGGAATTATCTGATATTTCTTCATAAACATCCTCTAAATCTTCTATAGATTTACAATTTTCTAATTCATAAATTACACTTTCAATATAATTAATATCATTAATTGTTTCTTTTTTTTGATTATTCACAATTTCAAGTGCATTTTTTAACTTAGAATATTTTTTAAAATATAGTTTAGCATTGTAGGAAGGCGAATATTTTTTATCAAGAGGAATTGAAATTAAATTATTATTATCATAATAATTTTCAACTTCAATTTTATCTGTATTAATATTAGAAATTTTATATAAATTAGATGTTATAAGTTCACCATAAAGCCTAAACATATCCATTTTATCACATTCAGTAAGTTTATTATCTATATTTACTAAACGCTTTTCATATTTTTTTAATGTAGCCAAAATTAAATTTAGTATGCTATTTTTATAATTTTTAAATAAATCTGAAGTATCTTTTTCAAAGTAATAGTCGTCAAGTGTGAAATTTAGGTGAAAAATATCTTGCTCTTTACCACTATTAGTCAAATAATAATCTTTTTTATCATCACTAAAAATTACATTTAATGATGTTGAATTTAATATTTCATTTATTTTTTTGAAAATCTGCTCTAGGGCATCTTTAGAAATATCAACAATATTTAATTCGAGTATGATATTTTTTATAAAGGATGAGCTTATTCCATTAAATGTATTTGAGATAATTTTATCAAGCTCAAAGTTAGATATGGAAAGATTTTCTATGCTATCAACTTGACTAGATATATATTCTGAAAGTTTGGGTTCTATTTTTTTATAAAAATCATCGAAGCTTTTTAAATCTAAAAAGCTATCTTTTTTCGGGTCTGGAAATATATATCTACATGTTGGATAAATATCTCTATTAGAATTTTCTAAAGTTGAGGTATGACGCATACTATCAATAATAATGTCATTATTATCTACTAGAATGATATTGCTGTGTTTGCCCATAAGCTCTACAATAAGCTTTTTATATATTGGTTTATTAGGATTTTCTACATTTTCTAGTTCTATAAATACAATGCGCTCTAAATCAACAGTATAAATATTTTTTATTTTAAATCCAATTAAGTGCTTTCTGAGTAACATACAAAAATTAGGTGCAACAGTTGGATTTTTTTGCATATGTGTACTTAGATGTAGTCTACACATATTTGAAGATATGCATAAAAGCAATGCTAGATTCATATTTTTTCCATATAAACCTAATATTATAGTGTTTTTATCTGGTTCATATATTTTATCTATTTTATATCCTATTATATTTTGAAGTTCTTTTGTTAATGATTTTGTGACGATTCCATCGAATGCCATAATTATCAAATCCTTTCAATAAATATTATAATTTTGGATAAAGTATAGCTGTTACAATCAATAACTGTAAATTGTAATACATCTGTTACTATTCATAGTAGGTGAAAATTGATAATTGATTGATATATATTAATTTTTAAATACCTTGTGTGTCGCAACTTACGATTTAAAATTTCTAGTCTGTAAGTTGCTCCAATCGC
>CANQRJ010000126.1 GCA_947626215.1 uncultured Bacilli bacterium | reverse complement strand
CAATATTAAAAACATTTTCAGGTATCTCTCCCAATTGAATAACTCTTTTTCTATACTCTTCTGTACTTGTAAAATGATATAAACTCATTTTAGAAATGCTATGTCTTATAAAATCATCATAATTACCAAGAGTTATTTCTCCTCCATGTATATGCAAAAGCTTAATTTTATTCATAGCAGCAGCAGTAACAGCACTAAAAATTTCGTACCTATCTCCCAAAACTATAACTAAATCATAGTGATGTTTTTCAAAAAAAGAACCAAATTCTTTTAAAACTATTGACATACTGTTTATAATGCAACTATTATTTGTATTTTCAATATTTGCATTAACTTTTTTTACAATATTTAGATTGTCTGATTCAATAATATGATAACTTTCTCCATATTTTTTTTGCAAAAGTGAACCTGTTACTAAAATATCTAACTTAATTTCTTTATCACTATTCAATTTTTTCAGATAATTTCTAACAATTCCATAATCCGCTCTTGAACTAGCAACATAAGCTATTTTAAACATGTGCTATTCTCCTTTAATAATTTTTTCTAAAATACTACAATTACTGTTAAAATTAATATTTTATTAATTTAATTCCTCATTAGATAATTTGTTTTCAATTATTTGTTTTAAAATCTTATATCCGTCTTCATTTAAATGTAATCCATCATATGTATAATCGGACTTTAGATTCCCCCATTTATCATTTAACTTATATGTGTTAATCCAAACTAATTTATTGTTTAAATAGTTTGCAAACTTTTGTTTAAGGAACATATTTAATTCATCTATTTTTTTATTATTTCTATCAATCCTTCCATTGACGTGTATACAAGAGATAAATAATATTACAGCATTTGGCTTATATTTTTGAATATATTTTATACTTTGCAGTATACTATTATATATTTGGTTATATGAATAATTATAAATAATATCATTTGTGCCATGCATTACAATATATATATCAGACACACAATTTAACATTTTTTTCGATAAAATTAATTCATTATATTCAAAGCTTGAGATACCCCTTATAGCACAATTAATTATTTTATAATCTTTTAAATATGAAATATTCCAATCATCTAATTGAGAATGTCCCAAAAAAGTTATTGTTTTTCATTACTATCTTTTTGTTTAAATAAATTTTCTTTTTGTTTTATTCTCTCTGTTATAAAATTAGTTCTTTTATTAATCTTTTTATTTAGTAATGTAATTGCTAGTTCGAAGTCAATATTATCATCAATATCTATTGAACTTTCTTTGTCCATTATATATGCAATACCATTTTTTCCAAAGAAATGCTTAACTCTTAAATAGTAATCAATTTTAGAAATATTGCTCCATTAGGTTCAAATTCTTTAAGTTTTTGTCTTGCATAATTTGAATAATCTAAATCAAAATTTTCTAAACTTAAAGATACTCCTATTTTTCTTATAAGAGTTGAACTTTTATGTGCTTCCCTTACACTTACTAAAGTACTTTTTGATTCGATATTCCTTTCGAATAGTTGTATTGCTTCTAATATATGTTGTTCCGTTCTTAAAGGAGATGTTGGTTGTAACAAAACAAAATAATCGTATTCATTTGTGTCTATTATAGAAAACATTTCATTCAAAAAATCATAAGTCGAAGCAGTGTCACTAGCTGTTATAGCACTTCTATATATTACATCTGCTCCATACTTTTTACTTATTTCTCCATACTCTTTTGAATCTGTTGTTACAATCACTCTATCAAAACACTTTGTTTTTAAGGCTGCTTCAATTGTCCATGCAATTAATGGTTTACCACACAAATTTAAAATATTTTTATTTAGTAATCCTTTTGATCCAGCTCTAGCTGGGATAATGGCAATTTTTTTCATATTTTTATGTTCCTTTTCTTTTTTATTTATTCTTCATTTTTAAAATATGATGATTTAATTAATTCATCTTCGTTAAAATCAAATTCTGCTTGTTTTCCCATAATTTCATACCAATGCATTGGAGAAATTCCATTTCCTGGTCTTTTACATATAATGTTTTCTTCCGAAAAAATTTCACCTTTTTTTATTTTTTTCTTGGCAATTATTGATTTTCTTGCTATTTTCTTATTCTTTTTTTCTGAATTTGTAACCTTCTTCATTTCACTACCATAAATAATTTCTGCTCGTCTTACACTATTTACTAATCTTTTTAATTCATCTGGAGTAGCACTAGCCTTATGATCTGGTCCTAAAAAATTTTTATCTAAAGTAAAGTGTTTTTCTATAAATGTTATCCCATAACTAACAGCCATTATTGCACCTATTTCTCCAATACTATGGTCTGAAAAACCAATTTCATAATCTGGAAATTTCTGTTTTAAATCCTGTATTGCACTTATATTAACATCTTCATCTGGAGTTGGATATTCAGTATTGCAATGTAAAATTATAATTCTATTTTTTTTCTTGCTTTGTAAAATATTAATAGCTCGCTTTATCTCATCATTGGTAGACATCCCTGTTGACAAAACTATTAATTTATTTTTAATCTCAATAGAACTTATCTTTTCTAGATATGGTAAATTGGTTATTTCCCCAGATGGTATTTTCCAGATATTTTGACCATCTTTTTCTAAAAAGTCTATAGATTCAAAATCAAATGCAGTAGAAAAAACTTTTAGTCCTAACGATTTAGCATATTTTTTTAAATAAATATAGTCTTCTTGTTTTAATTCCAGCTTTTTTGTCATATCTAATTGACTTTCATTTTCTCCAGTTGCTTTCTTTTGATAGTCAGCTTTTTCAGCATATTTAGAAATGAGCAATCTAGAATTAAAAGTTTGAAATTTTACAGCATCAACTCCACATTTTTTAGCAATTTCTACCATTTTTTTCGCTAACTTAACATTTCCATTATGATTACAACCTATTTCTGCAACAATAAATATATGTTTCATAAAACTATCCTTTCTTTTTACTTTTAAAATTTTTCTGAATTATAAAATATAAAAAATTTTTTATCCCAACATAGCTCCTTTTTTTATTATTTTAGCCGGGATACCTGCAACTGTTACATTATCTTCTACATCTTTTATAACCACTGCCCCAGCTCCTACTGTCGAATAAAGTCCTATTCTTAGTTGTCCAATTATAACAGATGAGCTTCCAAT
>CANQRJ010000125.1 GCA_947626215.1 uncultured Bacilli bacterium | reverse complement strand
AAAAAACTAGAACGTACTTCTAGTTAATGTATATTACTACTCGAAGAATTTTCCGAGTTTCCTATCAATCTGGAGCAGATAGCGAGAATCGAACTCGTAACCTAAGCTTGGGAAGCTTATATTTTGCCATTAAACTATATCTGCATCACAACATTATTATATTGCAAAATATAAATTTTAGCTATTCTTTTTTATATAAATTTAAAAAAATTTTTTTTAATCAGTATTTCCAAAATCATGATATACTTTTGATAGGTGATAATAAATGGAATATAATTTAGAAATTACAGATTTAGAAAAAAAATATCAAGATTTTCATTTAGATCATATCAACATAAAATTACCAAAAGGTAAAATTATTGGTCTTATTGGTGAAAATGGAAGTGGTAAAACAACAACCATTAAAGCTTTATTAAATCTTACTGATTATGATAAAGGAAACGTGAAAATATTTGGTAAAAATAGTAAAAGTTTAACCAAAGAGGAACGAGAGAATATTGGGGTTGTTTTAGATGATAGTTTCTTTTCACCTATTTTAAATGTAAATGATATGAATAAATTAATGAAACATTTTTATCATCATTGGAATGAAAAATTATATTATGATACCATTAAAAAATTTAAAATACCATGTGATAAACCTTTAAAAGAGTTTTCGAGTGGTATGAAAATGAAAATAAAAGTATTATGTGCAATTGCGCATGAACCTAAATTATTAATTCTTGATGAACCTACCAATGGGTTAGATCCTATCTTTCGTTATGAAATTATTGATCTTTTTGCAAATTTTGTAAGTAATAAAGAAAATTCTATTTTAATGACTACACATATTACAAGTGATTTAGAGCATTTAGTAGATGAAGTCCTATTTATTGAAAATGGAAGTATTCTTTTAGATATTCCAAAAAAACAGTTAGATAATGAATACGGAATCATTGAACTCATTCCTGAAAAATTTGATACCATAAACAAAGAAGACTATCAAAAATGTTTAAAATATAAAAATACCTTTTTCTTTTTAGTAACTTCAAAACAAGAATTTCAAAAGAAATATCCAAAGATAGAGATACGAAAACCTTCTTTAGAAGAAGTGATGCTTTTACTTGTGAAAGGGGAATAACAATGAATACAATAAAAGGTTTATTATTAAAAGATTTATATGTATTTAAAAATTTTAAAGGAAATATAATTTTTAGTATTTTGATGTTTCTTTTTCTAATTACTATGGCATCTTTTCAAATGGATTGCTTTTTGGCAGGCTCTCTTTTATTTCTTATCTTTTTTGGAATGAATAGTATTTCTACGTTTTCTTATGATGAAAATGCAGATTCTGATAAATACTTCTTATCATTACCTATTACTCGAAAGGAAATAGTTTTTTCAAAATATTTATTTGTTTTTTTAAATTCTTTTCTTTCTATTATAATGGGTATCTTAGTTAGTTTTTTAATCACTTTCTTAGTAAGAGGAACCGTAAATCATATAGAAGATTCCTTAAGAATATGTTTTCTTTCTTTTACCAGTGTTTCTTTTCTCATGTGTTCTAATATTCCATGTATTTATAAATGGGGAGTAGAAAAGGGGAGAATGCAATCTGTTATTCTTCCTGCATTATTTATTTTTGGATTAGGAATTTTAGGTGGTATTTTGTTATTACTTTTTCCAGGAATCTATCAAGAACTTGATTTACTTTATTTATTTAAAATTTCTCCTATTATTTGTCTCATTTTAAATATTTTGTTGTATCTCATTTCTTACATGATTTCATATCATATTTTTTCTAGGAAATCTATTTAATTACAGTTTTTATTTTCATGAAAAAAGACATAAATGATTAGCTTTATGTCTTTGACTCATGTTTTATAAACATAATAAATATTATCTATAATCGTGTAGTAAGTATTTTGATAATTAAAGATATGGATATTATTATTTACTGCAATATTTATTAAATCTTTTAAATGAGTTAAATAGATGATGTTACTATTTATATGAGGTTCATTTTGGGTCACTATTAGGATATCTTGATATTTTTTTAAAATTGTTTTTTCATTTTCTTTATGGAATAAAATTTTAATTCCAACAAGGATAATAATTAAAACTATAAAAATGAAACTTATTATTTTATGAAAGTCAATTTTTGGTGTATTTTCTAAAAAAGTATGATCTTCTTCCATTTCTATTTCGATAATATTTTCACTAATAGGAATGGTAAATAAAACATAAGGATTATTCTCATCATTCATTTTAATATGAAGCTGAACATATAAATAAGTCTCTGTTTTAATATTGTAGTATTCTTGAAAAGATTTTACATAATTTACATAATATGAATAATCTAGATGATAATTTTCTTTTATATTTATTTCTTCTTGATTGATATTATTTACATTTTTTAAATTAAAATCTTTCGTCCAAATTAATTTAGTTCCATTCTCGGCATAGCTCTTTAAAGTAGCTATAATATCATAAGAGTAATTTTCATTTTTTTTGCTTTTTAAATAGTAATTAAAATAAAGATCAATACTTTGAATTGAATTTGCAATATAATAATGATTTGCGTCTATCTTATTATTATAAAAATAATGATTCGGTTTTAAAGTGACTTCATAATAAGTTTCATTTTGGAATTGATATAAAGGATCCTTTTGAATATTTTTATTCATATAGAACAATCCTAAAAAAAGAAAACCTATAAAAAAAATGATTACACTTAAAAAAACTCGTCTTTTTCTTTTTTCTTGCATACTAATTCTCCTTAGTAAAAAATTCATTTAACCAAATAGATGGATAGCCTAAATATTTGAGAGAAAATTGATAAACACCTTTTATATCTTCTTTTTTAATTTTTATAGAATCTACGGTATTATTGGCATCTCCTTTGGTAACGTAATATTCATTGATACTAACGACTCGGTGAACAATGATTTGATTTTTATATTGAAAAACAATAATATCTCCTGGCAAAATAGTTTCTGTATCTTTGTAAATGACTATATCGCCCCTGCTAAAAGTAGGATTCATGCTATTTGAAAGAATTGCTATCGATTTAAATTTAAAAAATCCAAGCATAAATAATACAAATAGAGTAGAAAAAAGAATAGTTAGAGAATAAAGGATCATCGATTGGTTTGAAAATTGTTTTACAGTTTTTTTATTCAAAATAAAATATTTAAATATAGGGAATTTCCAAAAATAAAATTACCAATTATGGAGTAATAAGAACACTCCATTTTTTAATATGTTCTTGT
>CANQRJ010000124.1 GCA_947626215.1 uncultured Bacilli bacterium | reverse complement strand
CTGGAAACAGTATTGTAGTTGACGTAATGATTGCAATTATGAAAGAAATATTAAAAGTTGAGAATTTTGAATAGGAGGAATTAAAATGGGATTATTTACAATCGATAGGACTATTAATTTTGATGAGGTAAAAGTAAAAAAAGTATTAAACATTATCTATTCAAGTGTTAATGATAATGAAATTGAAAATAAGATGTTAGAACAACAAATTGTTAATTTGAGAGAAAATACTGAACAGCATGGATTTTTCAGAAGAAGATGGGCAACATTTTTAAAAGATTTTTGTTTATACGATTATCCTAATATAACTGAATTAGGAAAGTTATATATGAATGATTCTTTAACAACATCAGAAGTGACACTACTGGTTTTAGTAAAGAGAATTGTTAAAATAAATGATGAATTTGTTAGACCATTAGAGTTAATATTAAAGGTTTCAAAAGAATTATCTGAAAACAATTTAGATTACGAGATTACTAAAGAAGAATTTGAAAACGCTTTGTCACATTATAAAACAGAAAATTATTATGAAATTGATGATATTGTTTCAGCAATTAAAAGTATGAGAACTGATAGTGACTATGAAAGAGACTTACCAGCTGAACCATGCCATTTTGATATATGGAAAAATTTGTTAAAGACAGCTGGTATTTCTTCGTCAAATAATAATATTAAAGTTGATTGCAATCAGCCAATTGTTAAATATATTATGAATTATTATAATGATGTCCCAGGAGCTAATCATAACAATTATGATTTTAATGACGATTTTATAAGATATATAGAATTTCCAACTTTAATTGACCCAAATGGAGAAGTAATATTTGAGAGAAAAGGATATAGAGAATTCTATCCAAGTATAATTTATAATTATTTGTTTAATATGTCTATTAATAGAATTGAAAAAGAAATATTAAATCAAAATCAGCATGGCACAGTTCCATTTAGAATATTAAATGGTTTTAACATTTCAACAAATACTAGTGATACGATAAGAAATAAAGAATTATATTCTAGTTTTAAGGGATATGAAAACATCATTATTAATAAATTAAGAAATACGAGTAATAAAACATATAGATTTATTGCTGATAATATATCAACATTTTTATTGACAAAATATGTTGATGATGAAGATTTGTCGGTAATTGATATGTTTAGAAAATTTTATGTAAATAATATAGATGAAATTAAAAATAGAGAAAAAGTAGCATCAAGAGAATTAAAAGAAGAATTTTTAAATAAATATCCAATAGAAATCTTTAAAACTATGAAGTTGGAAGATTATTCGTTAGGTTTAGGTAATCCTAATACTTTTTGTAGAGAGGTAGAACATGGCGTTTATAAATCTTACGGTGCTAGTTGTAATTATGATCCGAATGGTTCTGGGCATTGGGGAATTTATTATTCTAAAGATGAAGAAACAGGAGAGAAATACTATAAAGATCAAAATAATAAGAAAATAGATAATCCAAATGAATATTGGGAGAGCTTTAGAAAGGATTTATATAGTTTCTTAACTAATTTAGATAACGAAAATCCTAAATTTTCAGATTCATATCCAATGTTAAAGGATATGTCGAAAACATTAGCTAAGCTTTGTTTTATGTATTACCCAAATAAGTTCATGAATTTTGTTACTAAGGGAACTTTACAAGATATTTTTAAAATTTTTGAGCTTGGATATGATGCATATACTACAGCAGATCAATTATCTTATGAATTAAATACTTATATAAGAGAAAATGTTCCCGAAGCAAAGGATGAATTATCAGAATATATATCAGGAGTTTTATGGGCATTTAAAGAAAGCCAAATTAAGGATGAAGTTGTAGAATCAAACCCTAATAATGAAAAATTGACAAATGGGTTTAATAAAATTTATTACGGCGCTCCTGGTTGCGGAAAAAGTCATTTTGTAAAAAATAAGTATTGTAAAGATGATGATAAATATGAACGTATAACTTTCCATCAAGAGTATACTAATGGTGATTTCGTAGGACAAATTAGACCGATTGTAGAAGATGATGTTATCAAATATGACTTTGTGGAAGGGCCATTAACTAGAATATTAAAAAAAGCCCTTACGCCAGGCAATGAAGGGAATATGTATTATTTGATAATTGAAGAACTTAATAGAGGTAATGCTCCAGCTATATTTGGAGATGTTTTTCAACTTTTAGATAGGCATAAGTTGAGCGGAAATAGTGAATATCCAATTGATAATGATGATATGTCCAAAGCAATTTATGGTGAGAAAGGCAAAAAAATTTACATACCAGGAAATGTTTCTATTATTGCAACAATGAACAGTAGCGATCAAAATGTTTTTGTGTTAGATACTGCTTTTAAAAGAAGATGGGAATGGATTAAGATTAGTAATAGTTTTTCTGATAAAGATGATGATTATACGACGAAATTAGCTGATATGTTGGTTCCTGGAACTTACCTATCTTGGCAGAAGTTTATAGATGCAATAAATGAAGAAATATTAGATGAAAAATATGGTTTTAATGGGGAAGATAAACAATTAGGAATTTATTTTGTTGATGATAAAACATTATCTATAGAATATACAAATGATCCAGAAAAGAAAAAGTATTTTGCAGAAAAAATATTTATGTATTTATGGGAAGATGTTGTTAAATATGCAAGGGGTGATATGTTTAATAATCCGAGCACTTTAGATAAATTAGTTGATAATTACATAAGTGATGGATTAAAAGTGTTTAATCAAGGAATTTTCCCAAATATTGAGGACTCCAAAGATGAGTAATAATTGTCTAAAAGATATTTGTAAATTTAACACTTCTAATGATTATGATTCCTTTGTGGGATTAAGAATTATTAATAACTCTCCTGTCATATATTTGCCATTGGGATATAATTTCGAAGATGATATAACGGCCAAAGATATTGATAATCTAATTACAGGAATTAAGAGATTTTCACTAAAAAATAATGATTATTTTGATATAAATGATAGTCACAACAATGAAGATAAATTCCCATATTTTTCATATAAATGGATTATAGAAAATTATTTGCAATATGGATATTATAATGAATTCGAATATACAGAAGAAATTGGAATTAATGGAAAAATCAATTGGAAAAGGACTGTTTCTAAACCAAGTGAAATATTTACTAAAAAAGGACCTATTTATAATAATTTTATTATTAAAAAATCTAGAGTCAATGATTCAAATTTATTAACAAGAATTCACGAATTTTGTGTATATGACAGTTATCAAAAATTAGGTTGGCTTTTTGATAATAAAAGCACAGTAAAAAAACCAATTTTATTTATTGACGAAAAAAACAAAAATAAATTTATATCAATTCTTAACAAAGAATTAAAAAAAACTTTTAAAGATTCAAAAAAAGAATTGATAGAGAATATGATTAAGATATTAATTGGAATAGATGATATTAAACACAATAAAAAATCATTTGAGTGTGGTACAACTAAGTATTATCATGTGTGGGAGAAAATGATAGATATTGCTTTTTCAAATATAAAAAATATAGGAAATTATTACCCTCATGGGG
>CANQRJ010000123.1 GCA_947626215.1 uncultured Bacilli bacterium | reverse complement strand
GCTATTTGATAAAAGTAATGCTCAATGGACCATGTCGCCTTATGCGCATATTAACTATGCGTCCTATGTGTTCGTTATGGAAAATGGTGGGTATGTTGATCATAGCGGTGCATACATTAGTCAAGCGGTCCGTCCTGTCGTGTATTTAAAGCCATCTGTTATGATTTCAGATGGAGATGGATCATACGGAAATAATTATAAACTTGAATTAAACACATAAATAAAAAGCAGATAAAAACTGCTTTTTTAATCTTCTTCTGTAACAATCGTTGCCCATCGTGCATAATAAACTATATTTTGAGTAATCTTTGTAGTTGTTTCTAAAATGTTTCCTTCCTCATCATACCATCCTATAAAAGCATAACCTTCTTTTTCTGGTTTAGGCAATTCTTTTATGGATGTGTTTTTTCTTACATTCATTTCAGTATAAACTTCATTATCTACTGCAAAAGTTACTTTATAAGTATTTTCTTTAAATATTACTACAATACTTGTAATTATTAATAAAACAATGATACCAATCCATAATATATTTTCTTTTTTCATTTTACTTCACCTAAAAAAAGTATACCATTTTTTTCATTATTCGACAATTTTTTTAAATCAAATGTGTTTTAATATATTTGAAGGTAGATGGTTTTATGAAAGTAAAATGTTTTGATGAAAACACAGAAAAAGAATTAGAAGGAAAAATTAATTCCTTTCTTATTGGTCTTGTTGGTGATATAATAGATATTAAGTATGAAGTTGCTATAGGGATCCAAGGAGAAGACCAAATTTATTGTTTTTCGGCTATGGTGATTTATAGTGAAAAAGAATGAGTGGTTTAAAATGAAAAGAAGTTCTTTTATTGAAGGTACGGTAATTGCTACGATTGCGATTTTTGTGACAAAAATATTAGGCATGCTTTATGTCATTCCTTTTTATGCTATGATAGGAATTCAAGGAAGTGCATTATATGCTTATGCTTATAATATTTATGTTATTTTCTTAGACATTTCTTCGGCAGGTCTTCCTGTTGCAATTTCAAAAATTATCAAAGAATATAATACATTAGGGATGATGGATGCAAAAGCGAGAGCTTATCAAGTTGGCAAAAAAATTATTAGTTTTATTTCAGTGGCCGCGTTTATTTTACTTTTTGTTTTTGCCGGTGATATTGCAAAATTAATATTAGGAGAACTACAAGGTGGAAATACCATTAGTGACGCGACATTTGTAATACGTTGTGTATCTTTTGCTATTTTAGTGATTCCATTCCTAAGTGTATCCAAAGGATATTTACAAGGACATAATATTATAAATGTTTCTAGTATTAGTCAAGTAATCGAGCAAGTCGTTCGTATCGGTGTTATTTTAGGTGGTAGTTTTCTTGCTTTAAATGTCTTTCATTTATCTTTAACAACTTCAGTTGGAATTGCCGTTTTTGGAGCTTTTATGGGTGGAATTGCCGCGATTTTATACATTGCTCATAACATGCATAAGAACAAAAAAGAACTTGGTTTAGATGGAAATGTAAAGAAAGATGAGATTAGTAATAAAGAAATCATCAAAAAAATTATGCAGTATGCGATTCCATTTATAATCATTGATGTTTCGGTTTCTTTATATAACTTTGTTGATATGGTTTTTATTTCAAGAACGATGACGGCTTTAGGTTTTGATGCGATGACTACGGAATTTATTACTTCTTCTGTTGCCACATGGTCTGGAAAAATTAGTATGATTGTAAATGCTATTGCAATGGGCTTATCTGTCAGTTTAATTCCAAATATTGTTGAAGCGTTTACTTTAAAAAAATGGAACTTAGTCGAATCAAGACTCAATAAAGCGTTACAAATCATTTTAGTAACCTGCATTCCGATGGTGATTGGTATTTCTTTACTTGCAAAACCAATATGGAGTATATTCTATGGTACCGATGCCATAGAGCTAGGTGGTCTTGTATTAGCCGTTTATATCTTTGCCGCGATCTTCTTTAACCTTTACATGATCACGTCATCTACTTTACAAAGCCTAAACAAATTCAAAGCCGTTTACTTGACAACACTTTTAGGCTATGCCACGAATGCTCTTTTAGATGTTCCTTTGATGTTACTTTCCTATGCTTTAGGCTTTCAACCATTTATTGGAGCCATTTTAGCAAGTATTTTAGGTTATTCTGTTTCAGTCGTGTCAACCTTAATTATTTTACGTAAAGAACATCACTTAAAATATCAAGAAACATTTAAGATGCTTGTTCAAATTATTGTTCCTACTGTTCTTATGGTTTTAGTGGTAGTAGGTATCCAACTTGTTTTACCGCTTGAATTAACGAGTAAAGTTTCTTGTATTTTCTATGTAGCAGTTGTTTCCATCGTGGGTGCTTTTGTTTATCTTTTTATTGCTTACAAATCAGGAATCTTAGAAAAGGTATTTGGACGTGAATATTTGAATCGAATCGTAAAAAAACTTACTTTTGGAAAAATAAAATTGTCGTAAAAAAACAGTAAAAACTTACTGCTTTATACCATATACATGGAGCCATCATTATCATAAGTAGTATTGGAATAGAAATTATTTCCTTCTAATTTACTCACCCTTGCATCTAATCGGTTGATGTTTCTTTCTAGTCTTGCAATTCTACTTTCTAATTCTGTGAAAGTTGTTTCATTTTGCATTCCTCCATTATTTATGT
The DNA here is from genome assembly GCA_947626215.1 of uncultured Bacilli bacterium. Classification (GTDB taxonomy): domain Bacteria; phylum Bacillota_I; class Bacilli_A; order RF39; family UBA660; genus Ventrenecus. Next base: position 922 of record CANQRJ010000123.1, on the reverse strand, counting down.
TAGGATAAATAGGTAAGGGCATGGGCATATTTTGAGAGGCATAGAAATTACTTCCCATATTCATATTCGACATATTGGGTGGCATCATATTATTAAAATTGGCTCCCATGGCATTCATATTATAACTAGAACTTTCAAAGAATGAGTTGCGGTCTTTTTTCATTTAGTTTCCTCCTTATCATAAATATATGCAAATACCTAGAAAGAAGTGATATTATGCGTTTAAGAAAAGTGAAAAATGCAGAAGAAATATTATTAAATAGTCCTTATTTTATAGAGAATCCTCAAGAGTTAAAAGGACATTGGCAAGAGATTCTAAAAGATGAAAAAGAAATTCATTTAGAAATAGGGTGTGGAAAAGGACAATTTTTAATTGAAATGGCAAAAACTCACCCAGATATTTTCTTTATTGGAATGGAATATCAAAAAAGTGTATTAGTAAGAGCCATTCATAAAGCAAATCTAGAAGATTTACCAAATTTAAAATTTATTTGCTTTAATGCAGAATCTGTGGACTCTTTATTTTCAAAAGAAATTGATGTTCTTTATTTAAACTTTTCGGATCCATGGCCAAAACGTCGTCATGCCAAAAGAAGACTTACAGACTCCCATTTCTTAGAAATCTATGATTCTATTTTTAAAAAGAAGCAAGAGATTATTCAAAAAACAGACAATCCTATTTTATTTGAATCGAGTTTAGAAAATTTAAGTAAACATGGGTTTACACTTGAAAAAATTTCTTTTGATTTAGAAAATACAGATATTCCAAATATTAAAACAGAATATGAAGAAAAATTTATCAATTTAGGATATTCGATTTATTATGTAAAAGCAATAAAAAAATAATTTGAGTTTCCGTGTTTTGGAAAATTTTATAACTAAAAGACAATGTAAAGTGAAAAAATCATCACTTTACATTTTT
>CANQRJ010000122.1 GCA_947626215.1 uncultured Bacilli bacterium | reverse complement strand
CGTCAATTGACACTCCATTAATTTTATTTGCATTTTTTATTGCATTACTATTTTTACTAATTTCAAATTAAGATATAACACTTCAGTCATTATTTTTTTCTTCAATTCAACTTCTATTTTTTGAATTCATTTTGTTCATTCAAATAAGATTCAATGATAGGGTTTAGATTTTCACGTAGTAACAAAAGTTGTTTTAATTGCTCTTTCATTAAATGAATAGATAATCTTTTTTTATAACTTCCAGTCATGGAAGTTATGTATTTCTTTAATTGTTCCATTTCTTCTTCCATTCTTTGAAGACGATTTACAAATAACAATTTGAAAAATTGTGCGGTTTCTTTTGAATTTATCCAGTTTTGAATTTCAGCGATAGATTTACCTTTTAATAATCTTTCTGCTGCATATTCATAAAAAGTCTCAATTTCTTCTTTTTGATCTTGATTCTTTTCTAATGATTCTTGATAGTCTGCAAAGAGTTCTTGAAATTCTTTTTTCTTACCATTTGGATTATAGATTTTTGCAAGAATTCCATGAACATATTCTGGATGACTTTCGAGTCTTTGATCTAGCATTTCTTCAATTTCATCTTCTTCTGTCTTTTTATGAAATGGATTATTTGACATTGTAATGGTTGCAAGACCTTCTTCAATGTTTAATAAAGTTGTATTTCCTGCTTTTTTAAAATCAAAATCAGGTTTTATATTTTTTATAGAGGAAATGGCATGTCGAAGTCCATATTCGTTTGCTTTACTTTCTTCTTTATTAATATCATAGTATTTTTGATAAAACTTTCTACCTTGATAATCACTAAATTTTAATGGATCTTTTTGAGAATCTAAGTACTCATCATCTAATATATTACGAATTGTATGGTATCTTGCAAATTGTAATATTTGGGTATCATAACAATTAGTGGATTCACTTTTCTCACAGACAAGACAATGATATCCTTCATGATAAAGGGTAACATAAAGATCCATTAGAATATTTTCTTTCTTTTTATTCATTTGAAATGCTTTTTCATAGAAATTTAAAGTATGGTCTTGATTTTCTTCATCATTTGTAACCGCGGCACAGGTAACTCCAACCGGAATATTACACACTTTTTTTACAGTATCTTCAGTTGATAAAGAAGCTCTGATAGGCCATTCAAGCTCCTCTTGCATGTCCATTATAATGGCATAGGCAAGAGAACTAACATAAGGAATAAAATTAAATTTATCAGAGTTTTTGACAGAATATATTAAAAGTTCTTTTCTTAAAAGATTCAATAATGGATATTTTTGATTATATAAATATTTTCTTTGATGAATAAAGGGTATAATTTTTTCTAGTTGCTCTACTGATGCATTTTGAAAATCAACCTTTAACTGAGCTAAAAATTCTTCAACATTAGGATAAATATTCCCATAATTATGCTCAAACATCCATTCAGAAAAGTTATCTATGATTCCATCTAAATCAGTGACTCCAGCTCGTAATTCATTTGTTTTTGTTAATGATATTAAAAAATCAATCGTATTCATATTCTACACTTCCTACTTTTATTATATCAGTTTTTTGAGTAAGAAAAAAGCTCTTGATCGCTTAAGTACCATAATTTTTCACCATTTATAGACACTTTACTATAAAAAATAAAGGCCTTTTCCATTGAAAAAACCTTTTTTTATTTATAAACCTTGTTTTTTATAAGGCTTTTCTATCATTTATCTATATTTTGTGATGGAATGTTCAATTTTCTCACGGTATTAATTGACACTTTGGACTATTAAAAATTTAAAATAACAAAAGAATAAACAAAATGTACAAATTAAAATAGATTTGACAACAAAGTTAGTAACTTCAAATAGAAAAAAAGTGTTATAATGTTTATAATTTTTTTATGGAGTTAGAACAACACGGAAACTTCGGTTTCCATCTAAAGTTCCATAGTCGCTAAAGAAAGCAAATACTCCTGCGTCTGTCCCATCATAACAAGAACCACCACGTGCAAACCACGGAGTACCATTAGACACAAAAAATGCTATATCTGCATTAAAGGAATTAATATAACGAACTGGTCCTGTTTCATTTGTTTTTTGATAAGAAACAATATAGAATCGGCCCATTTCTTTTGTGGCATCTCCTAAAATTCCTTTTTGATATTCATTTATCGATGTACTATAATCGTACAAATCATAGTATTTGCGACTTGGCCATGCCAATCCGTCTTTATTTTCTGTTTCAGTTTGAGAATCACATTCAGGACAACTATATAGTCCTTTAAATCCTGAATTATTTAATTTATGTCTTCCACTTGTTGGATTTGAATTTGAAGGACTAGATTGCATGACTCCCATCACATACTCTAATTCGCCACCCGCCATATCATAAATTCCAGAATAATTTCCTGTCGTACTTGATATTTTACTTGCTTGATTGTAATAATTATTAGAATAAACTCCATCCATATATAAACTGTTTATTGTTTCATACCAATTACATTGTTCTTTTGTTCCGGTATAGCCGCAAGTAGGTTCTTCTTTAGCTGAAGACCCCGTAATATATGTCTCTACATTGTTGATTCTTACTTCACTACAATTTTTATTCTCTGCATCACATCTGCCATATTTGGAATTTGTTAGATATACTACTGCTCCCCATTCTGTGTTTTTCATCATGTGGCTTTCTAATTCTCTTTTATAATCATAACTTGTATAAAAAGCATTGGCAACTTGAATTGCTCTCCAACTATATACACTTGGTTTAATAATCACTTTAGTTGAATCTATTGTATTTTGTTGAGCATCACCTACACTCCAACTATTAGGACTTGATGGCATGACACTTCCATCACTATTTTGATTATACCCTGTTTCAAATTTGCCTACCCAAAATCCATTACTATCGAATGCTTCAAACGCCGAGTGAACTATTGAGGACCCTTTACTTAATAATGTTGCACTTATTCCTTTATCCTTTGATCCAAACTCTATTTCAAAACCATGATTTGTAGCCTTGTTTCCTTCCTGATTTGTTTGTTTCATTGCTTCATATACATTTTGAACATCAGAGAAATTTCCTAATGATGTTGTACCAGAGTAACCATCAAATGTTTCTTCCTTGTCTTGTAATACATAACTGTATCTTGGAATCCATACAAAATATGATTCAATTGCATTCTCTGGTATTTCTTCTCCTGGTGTATAATGATCCACTTCTCCATCTTTTAATATCACTGCATTTGCCCATCTCTTTTGTTCATAACTATACCAATCCTTTGTAATATCTGCTTTTCTTACTTTTCCTCCTGGAGTAGATCCTTCGTAATTCACATCACTTGGTTTCTCATTATCACTAATTGTTATTGGAATGAGTTTTCCATTCCCTAAATCTGGAATGGCTCCATTTAAAATTCCTTCTTTATATATTTGTTTAAAATATAAATAACATTTGGTTTTGGAATCACTTAAATTTTCTACTTCTGCTCTTTTAGTCACGTCATTCCAATAAATCATCGCATCATTAGTACAATGACTTTTTGTTGTATCTAAACTATAATCACTACTTATTTCTGGAGCACTTTTAGATATTTCGTCATCAATATAAAATACAAATTGTAC
>CANQRJ010000121.1 GCA_947626215.1 uncultured Bacilli bacterium | reverse complement strand
GGGTTTCTCGCTTGTGGGGTTTACCACGTTCCACTTCCAAGGTTTCCCTTTTCTTCGTCACTTTGGCACTTTTATATCTACTAAAGGCATTTAAGTCTCGTTCGAAGCCGTTTTGCAAAATGCAAACCATAGGTTATTTTTTCCCTATGCACAATCACTACAACCATCTCAGGCTGTGCGAGCAAGGACTTTCCTCTACATAATAAAGTTTATGCAGCATTTGCCAAGTTATTTTTGCATCGTTCCATAAACAAATTTTTCTAATTGACTAATTCTTCTTAATAAATCAATGTTACTTACACCATTTGATTCATTTGAATCACTTTTGCTTTCTAGTCTTGTTTGTAACTCTCTAATTTGTTGTTTTAATCTCGTATTTTCTTCTTTCTGAGCCCCTAATTCTCTTTCATATTCTTTGATAATTTTATGAAATTCTGTATAATCTTTAATCACATCATCTAAAAAATTATCGACTTCTTGAGGGCGAAATCCTCTAGCATCTATTTTAAATTCTTTTTCATAGATGGCCTCTGGACTTAATGTAATTCTTTCATTTAACATATTACCACATCCTCAAAAAATATCTTACCAGTACTTTCTTATTTTGTCAACCCACTAAGGCAAAAGAAAAAGGGATTTTTTTCCCTTAAACTCTTATAAAAGTTTAATTTTTCATTCTTTCTAAATGCTTAATTTCTTCTTTTTTTATCTTTAATAAAGAAAACGCATCATTCTTTGTAAATTCTCTTTCTTCCGTAAAAGAAGAAAAAGGCACTAAATAATTAGGATCATAAAAATACTTATGAGTAGAACCCTTATGAAATTCTTCTAAAAAGTGATAACTTTCTAAATCCAAAAAGCGATTTTTCACTTTGAATAAAACACTTCGATAAGTAGAAATAACCATGTCTTTTTGATCATGATCATAGCTTTCAATAGGCTCTAAAACAATCACCGTACCTACATATAAATCTTTCACATTCATAATTTTTTTTAAACTCCAAATATAATGCATAAATTCATCAAAACTCATAAGACTCACTTTCTTTCAAAGTCACTTTCTATGTTACTTCAAAAACAAAAAAAGTCAAGATATATCTTATTTTATTTCTTATCATCCATAGAATTAAAATTCTTTTTTTCTAAAAAACTATTTTTCAGTGCCAAATCTACCAAAGATAAATCTAAAAGATCAATTTGATCCATTAACCTTGTAAAAACACTATCATAATATATCATTTCCTATCACCCATCACAGTATAAAACTTTTTTTAATTTTTTTCTTGAAAATCGACAAAAAAAGACAAAACTTTTTTCATATTTTTGCTCTTTTAAATTCCTCTTTCTTATAGTATAATATATTTGGAGTGATAAAAAGATGAATTACCCAAATAAAATCAAAAAAACAACCCAGAAACAAATCAATTATAGTAATCGTGGGATGGACTTAGAACAATTAATTAATGAAACAAATGAATACTATGTAGAAAATGACATTGCATTAATTTATAAAAAACCAACGCCAATAGGAATCAGTGAAGCCGTGTACACCGAACATGGTCGTGTGATAAAAAATGGTTATTTTAAAGCCCCATCTACACTAGATTATAATGGGATTTATCGAAAAAAATATATTGAATTTGAGGCCAAGGAAACACAAAGTACCACCTCTTTTCCTCTTGCAAACTTTCATGAACATCAACTAAACTATATTAGAAAAGTATTAAAACATGGTGGAATTTGTTTTGTAATAATTCGAATGAACGGGACTGTTTTTCTTCTTCCTGCCGAGAGTCTTGTATACTTTTTAGATCATTTTGAAAGAAAAAGTATTCCTTATTCTTATATAGAAGAAAAATCTTATCCAATTAAAGAATTTTATAATCCTGCCTTAGATTATTTAAAAGTAGTAGATGAAATATATTTTAAAGGAGAATAAAGTATGGCAAAGAAAAAAAAGTTAAAGTTAAAAAGTGTAAAAGAAATTAAAGAAAGCATCAAAGAAGAGACAAAAAAAAGTCCTTCGAAAAGAAAAAAGCAAAAGAAACAAAAACACATTGGTCGCTTTCTATTAATGAGTTTCATTATTTTAGGAATTGTCGCGGCGAGTGTATTCATTGCATTTGGTCTTTATATTATTTTTACTTCACCAGAATTTACAGAAGATAAACTTTATTTTAGTGAAGCGAGTGTCATCGAATGGGATGATGGTTCGGAAATGGCTAAATTAGGAAACGAAAACCGTGTTTTAAAAAATTATGAAGATTTTCCTCAAGTTTTAGTCGATGCATTAGTAGCAACCGAAGACTCAAGATTCTTCCAACATAGTGGATTTGACGCGGCTCGATTTATCATGGCAACATTTGGTCAAGTCTTAGGTCGAAGTGGTGCCGGTGGAGCATCTACTTTAACGATGCAAATTTCAAAAAACTATTTTACTAGTCTAGAAGCAAGTGGTATTGAAGGAATTATTCGTAAGTTCACCGATATTTATATGGCCGTATTCCAAATTGAAAAACGTTACACAAAAGAACAAATTATTGAAATGTATTTAAACACTGGATGGTTTGCCGGTGGTGGATCCAACTACACTTCTATTGATGGAGTCGAACAAGGAAGTCAATACTTCTTTGGAAAAAGTGTTTCCGATCTTAGTTTACCAGAGGCGGCAATGCTTGTTGGAATGTACAATGCGCCTGCATCCTATAGTCCATATGATTACCCAGAAGATTGTAATGATAGAAAAAATACCGTTCTTGGTTTAATGTACCGACATGGTTATATTTCAGAACAAGAAATGTTAGACGCCCAAAGTATTCATGTTACATCTTTAGTAAAACCAAGAGATAATTCGGCAAGTAATAATCCATATCAAGCAGTCATTGAATATATTGTAAATGAAGTAGAAGAAGATACTGGAATCAATTTAAAACAATCAGGAGGTTACCGAGTTCGTTCTACTTTCAATAAAGGGATTCAAGATGTAATCAACAATTTACAGAATGGCGCGGCTTACCAATTTAGAGATGAATTAATGCAAGTTGGAGTCGCTATAACAAGTGTTGAAAATGGTTCAGTAAAAGGAATTGGAGCTGGAAGAAATTATGTAGCATTAGGAAACAACCGTGCCACATCCATTCGAAGACAACCGGGTTCCACGATTAAACCAATTATCGATTACGGTCCTTTAATCGAATACAATAATGCATCATCAGGACAAATGTTAATTGACGTAAGATATGGTTATAACAATGGAAGTTATATTAATAACTGGGATAATGGATTCCATGGAGCTATGATTTTAAAAGATGCTTTATCACAATCAAGAAATATCACGGCTTTACAAGCTTTCCATCAAGTAGATCCTGAAAAAATCAAAGAATTTTTAAATAATTTAAGTATTGATGAAGCAAACTATGGAGAAAAAGGAATTTTAGAGGCCTTTGCCGTAGGAGGTCTTCCAAATGGACTGACTCCACTTGAAAGTTCGGCGGCTTATGGAGCCTTTGCAAGAGGTGGTTACTTTATTGAACCATATTGCTATACATCCATTACAAACATTGAAACACAAGAAACAAGTGAATATAAATATGAGAAAAAAAATCATTATTACACTAGTTGTATTAGTAGTAATAGTAGTCATTGTAGCAATTAGTTTAAGCAATCAAAATAAAACACAAGAAAGCATGCAAACAATTAGTGTAAATGAAGTTACTCGTTCTGTATTTTATGCACCACAGTATGTAGCAATAAATAATGGATATTTTAAAGAC
>CANQRJ010000120.1 GCA_947626215.1 uncultured Bacilli bacterium | reverse complement strand
CACCTGTATCAGCATTATATCTATCTTGTTTTGTTAAATCATATCCTTCTGGTGTCTCTATTTCAAATATTTCATATGTTCCATTTACTATTGATTTTAATTCTATTAATCCTTGCTCGTTTGTTACAAATACTCCAGCTTCATCTCTACTATTTGTTAAATATTTATCATGTTTTATTTCTGTATAGTCATATGGTCCATACTCTCCACTATGTGTTTCTGGTAATTTTAACCATTGTCCATTTACACCATCATCTAAATATTTAGACTCTTTTAAACGTATTATTATTTTTGCTCCTTGTAATTTTAAGTCTGGATATGTAAAGTCATGTTTTTCTATTTTTAAATCTCCTGATGTTCTATTATCTACTACTGTTACTTCAAGTTCTTGTTCTGTTCCTGCAATTGCTGCTGGTATTTCAACATCTGTATATGCATTATACTGTCTTTCAGCCGAATTGTTATCTTCTTCTACTATTTCTATTTCTTTGCCATCATTGGTTACTACCACTTTTGCTGCATGGCCTTCATTATAATCATCTGATATTTCTATCCTATCTGTATAATAAGTATCTTTTCTATCACCATGTTCGTCAATTTCTACTAATGTATAATTATTAAAGTCTGTATAGAAACCATTATTAAATGCTGTTACTTCATTATCATCTTGTGTTCCTAGGTATCCATTTTCATCTGTTTTCCAGATTCTTGCATTTTCAAATTTTTCTGTAAAGTCAATTATTGGTCCATATGGATAATGCAAACTATCTGTAATACTATCTGCATTTATTATTACCCAGTTTCCATCTTTTTGATCTCCTTCTACTTCAGAATATATTTTAAACTGCATATTTGATAATGGCTCTTCTTCTACAATTTCTTGCTCATTTCCATTTTCATCAATATATTTATATATTCCTTGTTTTACAATTTTTAGTTTTCCTTTTTCTCTTTCTTTCTGGTTATATATTATACTTTGAGATGTTGTTAAACTATCTACTTTTACTGTGGCAACGTCAATTCTTACAGCATGTTTTTCTGGATCATATGTCGATGTATCTCCCTGCTCTGTTATGTCATATTCTATACCAAATGTATCTACTTCCCATATTTCATATTCTCCTCTTTCTATGTGGAATATATCAATTTTTCCGTAATCATTTGTTATAAATTCAGAAGCATCTTCAAAATTGTCAGCATAGTACTTATTTTCGTCTCCTTCTTTTCCCCATTTTTTCTCATATATATCTATATAACTGTATTGACCATCGCCTTGATCTATTTCTCCTTGAGGGAATTTTAGCCATCTTCCTCTTGTTTTAGAAAATATTTTTATTTTTACTCCATCTAATGGTTTTGTATCATCATCTTCTCTTGTTTTTAAAATTTCAAGGTCTCCATAAGTTGGGTCATTCTTAATAGTTATTTCACATACCGCAGTATCATCCTCCTTACCGTGGTATTATTACGTCTTTATATTCTAGATATTTTTTTTCATTTATTTCTAATTCACTTACTTCTAATTCTTCTGGTTCATTTTCACCTAAGTTCAATAATGGTTTTATATAATATCTTATATCCGCATGTTCTTCATCTATTGGTGCTTCTTTTTCTCCTCCAAGCTCTACTAATGAGTATGGATTAAAGTCTGTATAAAGGTAATATGGTACTTCTATTACTCCATTTTCATCTGTTTCAAATACTTCTGCTTCTGCAAAGGTACCAAAATCATATACTGGTCCATCTGGATAATGTTTATTATCTCTATCTGGATTGTCTGCTCTACTTTCGTCAATTATTTTTACCCATTCTCCATTTTTCTGATCTCCTTCTACTGTTGAACGTATTTTAAATTTCATACCTTTAAGTGGTAAATCTTTTTTCTCACCATTGTCACCATATATTCCTAGCTTTATAATTTTTAGCTTTCCTTTATCTCTTTCATTTTGTTTAATTGGTTTTTCTACATTAGTTTCTTTATCATCTATTATTACTGTAGCAAGTCTTACAGCATGCTTACTTGAATCATATGTCGATGTTTCTCCCTGTTCTTCTATGTCATATTCTATATTAAATGTTTCTACTTCCCATATTTCATATTCTCCTCTTTCTATATGGAATATATCTATTTTTCCATTATCATTTGTTACAAATTCTGAAGCATCCTCGAAACTATCAGCATAATACTTATTGTTATTTTCTTTTTTCCATTCGTCTTCATATACATTTGTATAATTATACTTGCCATCTCCTTCGTCTATTCCACTATTAGGGAATTTAAGCCATTTTCCTCTTGTTTTAGAATATATTTTTACTCTTATATCTTTTAATTTTCTTTCATCACCATTATTTTTAGTTCCATATTTTCTAATATGTAAATTTCCATATGACGGTTCATCTACAATTTTAATTTCTATTGTTTCTACACCGTTCATTCGTTCCTTTTATTTCTATTTCTGCTTTACCATCTTTCTTACTTCCTATTGATAAACAATCATGGCCTGCCCAGTCTCTCTTTTCCAGAGTCCAATTTAATGATGTCACAATTGGCGTTGTTTCTGTTCCTCTAAACTTCTCAGTTATCACTATAGCATCTTCATCTGCAAGTTGTTGACCAAATGTTAATGGATATGTATAATACTCTTCTTTTCCAAATTCATCATTAATGTCTCCACCAATTTCTACAACTTCATAATGGAATTCTGGTCCAGAATATATACCAACTATTGTTACATTTCCTCCTGTTCCATCTCCTTCTGGTGAATATTTAGTTGTATATGTTGTAGCCTCCTCCATACTGTCTACATATGTAGCAGCTGTAGTTCCTTCTTTTACCCACTTATTTAATTCTTCACAATAAACTTTAAATTGCATATTTGGAATTCTTGTTACTTCATTGTCCCATATTTTACGTTTCTTAATTTTAAGATTTCCACGATAGACATCAACATTGAATTCTAGCATGGCAAATGTATGACACCCTTCACATCCCTCAATTAATCCGTGAAGACCGTAGAAGTATTACTGACCAATCTCCTGTTGTTTCTTCAACCTCTCCTGGAACATCAACTGGATCATCATCTTCATCTCCAGGTACTTCCCAAGGAATAATTTCTTTCCATGGTTTGTATTTTGGTTGTAGTTTACCACGCTCACTATCATTTCCAGAAACTAAATTTTGTGGTGTTGCTGAATCAGGCTTTTTCGTTTGCTTAGTCTTATAATCATATTTTGTTTTCGTCCCATTTTTTATTTCAGTACCATCCTCACCTGTTGTTTTAGTTTCATTATCATCAGTATGATCTGTCGGCCAATCAGGTTCATCAGGTTCATGGTATGTAGCACCTGCACCACTATATTCCACATATTTAGCCCAATATATTGAATGAGAATATTCAACAGCTAATCTTACTTTTTCCACTTCCTTATCTGATTTATTAACAACATAGATTGGTTTATCTTGGTCTACTTTATAATATTCATCGTCACCTGCTCCGGTCAAAGCTCCTCGATGTACTTTTGTATAATCATCGCCTTGTACAAGATCAAAATTCGTATACCAATTATCATCATTCTTATATTTAATATATACTCCCCTTAAATATCCTGTATAACTTACATTAAGCGGACCTATATAATGATTTGTACAATCTATCTTATCACTATTATTGCCACTTATACTTGCATGTACTCCATCATTATAACTAGCTGAACTTAAAGATATTTCATTCCATTTTTCTGAACTTAAAAGTGTACCTGCACTTCCTGTGTAATTTTCGCAACCATCCCATTTTGTACC
>CANQRJ010000119.1 GCA_947626215.1 uncultured Bacilli bacterium | reverse complement strand
GTCTAAATCTCCACTTCTTGAGCCCATTGGTACTCCTCCAAGTGGTGTTAATCCCATTGAAATTTCCATAGATTTTCCATTTTTGATTCCACATATACTTGCTCCTTGACCTAGATGACAACTTATTATTTTTAAATCTTTTACATCTTTTTTTAGAATTTGCGCTACTCTTGTAGCCACATATTCATGAGAAATTCCATGAAAACCATATTTTCTAATTCCATATTTTTCATAATATTCGTAAGGTAATGGATAAATGTATCTCTCTTTAGGTAGAGTTTGATGAAATGATGTATCAAAAACTGCAACCATTTTTGCATTTGGTACAACCTTTTGACAAGCTCTTATTCCTATTATTGCATTCGGATTATGAAGTGGTGCTAATTCCGAACATTTTTCAATTTCTTTAATTACTTCTTCTGTAATTAAAACTGGTTTTTTAAATTTTTCTCCTCCATGAACAACTCTATGACCAATTCCAGCAAGTTCATCTAAGCTTTTCATAACTCCATAGTGATTATTTAAAATTCTTGCTATAATAAATTTTAATGCTTGTTCATGATCTTTTACCTCATGCTCAAATTTATGCTTAGTTCCATTTACTTTATGTGTCAAAAACGATTCTTCTTGCCCAATTCTTTCATAATTTCCACTTGCTAAAAGTTCTTTTTTTTCCATATCAATTACTTGGTACTTTAATGACGAACTCCCACAGTTTACTACCAATATTTTCATATTTATCCCACTTCCTTTCTCACATTTTGTCCTTTTTGGACCGGTTCTTTTTTGTACATTTTTTGTTCATTATATAATTAAATTATATAAAATACAAGTACTTTTTTATAAATAACTGTTTTTGCTAACATTTTATTATAAAGCAAAAAGAAAGTGTTCTTTCAAACACTTTCACATAATAATTTTTCCTTGAAAAATTTCCTATTCAAAATTTATAAATAAAATATACACACTAATCTATATAACCTTACTAATCAACTTAAACTAAAAAGAACATATTTTTAAAATGTCCTTTTTCAGTTTTCCTGTTTTTATTCCTTCTCTCTGCTTCCTGGAATATAATATCCCTCACCTTCCCAATCAGGATACGGCGTTCCATCTTCAAAATATTTTGCCTCTGTTTCCTCGCAAACTATTATAAAATCATGTTTAGTTTCATCATCATTATTGAATATAGAATCTAACATTGCTTTATCCAAAGAAAAATGAAATGTTTTTGTATTATTTTCTCCTATTTTTTCTACCAAATCACTATCATCATAACCCTCTCCATATCCGGTCACCCCAGTCAGGTTCAGAATCTATATAATTAATTGCATTTAAAATATTTCGATCTGTTGAAATAATTTTAATTCTATAGTATTTATCATTCGTTTTGCTATTATTTTCTACTAATATACTGCCTTGTCCATCACTATCAATATTATAATTTATTTTCGAGTCACTTGCAGATACCATTTCATCCACTTTATTCAATTTATACGTACCTTGAATTTTATCACACTCCAATTCATTAATAACCACTGTTGACTTTGTCTGATTGTTTGGATATTCAATTCCAAAATTAACATAATTTTCATCAACATAATATTTTTTTACAGATACAAATTCATCCCAATTTTCTTGATATAGCATTGGATCTACATAAACCACCTTATAATAATATTCTATAACATCTGAACCATTTTCAAGTACTAAATCTTTTTCATCTAAATCTGTTAATGTTTCTTTATAATAAAAACAATCATATGATCCATCAACACGATAGGCCATTATTTTATAAATAACCAAAGCATTTAAATTTCTTAAATTCTCCTCACTTATATTTCCAAATAATGAAGTCTTAATTATAGCTTTTCCTGTTGAATTCCATTCAAAGAATTCTCCACCTACATTTACATTTAAAGTATACGCATACAATTTACTACCTTCTGACAAATTTTCTGGAACTTTGCAAGGTAAAAATAATAAATTGCAAACTTTATGCGTTGTTGATGTTCCTACAAAAAGGTATACCCCCGACTTTAAATGTTCAAATTTAGCATCACCATATACCGGATCTAATTCCTTTTCATAATCACTTCTGTCAACTCCTTCACCTTCTTCATCTCCTATTATAAGACGCTCTTTACTTTCAGCAACTGCATTTTTCAATTTTTCTTCATCATCAATGTTATTATAATCTATTCCTTCAAAAATACCTTCTGAAGTATAACTAATACTATTTCCTGATTTCACACTAGCAACATAATAAAGTTCTATCTTCAAAGGATCTCCAAAACCGTTCTTGATTTGACCATCCTCGATCCCATTGAAATTCTAAACTACAATCTGAACTATAATCTAAAAATTCATTTCTTGTATCTTTATAGTCAATATAACATGAAGTATCTCCATATGATCTGAGAATTTCCCCTGTAACAAATTCTATATTCCATATTTGTTCTTCTTGATCAGTAATTGTAAATTTCAAAACATCTGGTGCCGAATATCCTTCTGGTGGTCTAGTTACTTTTACATAATATTCTCCTATATTTGGTGCTGTACCATAAAAATAACTTCCATCTTCACCAATAGTTATATCCTCTTTTAATGGTTGCGTACATTCCTTATCTCTATATATTGAAAATTCAATGTTTCTAAGTACTTCTCTACTTTTTCTATCAATCGCACATATTGTTAGTTTAGAATTTGTTTGATTGGTTTCTATACTATCATATACTTCATAGTAAAAAATCTCATGCATTCCTTTTTTTGATAAAAAACTATTTTCTTTTGCTTCATATACATAATCTTTTCCTGTTAGTAATTCTCTTAATATTTCATCAGTCAATTTCTCATTTCCTTGTTTTTCTAAATACCAATTATACGCTTCCATTCTTGCCAATTCTAATGCTTCCGATCTTTCATTTTTTGATTTTGCTTCTGTTGTCTTACCTAATATTCCATTTTCCCCTGTAAGTACAGATATTGAAATTCCTGCTAATATTAATAGAACAATAATTGTTACTACGAGTGCAATTAAAGTTATTCCTTTACCATCTTTCTTTAACATTTTTAACATAAAATTTTTCCCCTTTCTAATATCATTATAGAGCTTTTTTTTCTTTATACAATATATTTTCTATTTCATTTATATCTCAATAATATTACAATTAAATCTCAGAATTATTAATAATTGAACAGCATTTTGAATTTATTTAAAAGCATCTTCCTTTATTTTATTGCTTTGTCACAAAAAATAAAAAAATATGATCTAAAAATGTACAAAAAAGAACCGGTCCAAAAAGTACAAATGTACCAAAAAGAACCGGTCCAAAAAGGACATTAATTTATAACTATTTTTTCATCTTCCACATCAATCTTTACACTTTTTTCTTTTTGTATTTTTCCATCTAAAATAGCTTCTGCAATTTTGTCTTCTACTAAACTCTGAATTGTTCTCCTTAATGGTCTTGCACCAAAAGCTTTATCAATTCCTTTTGATGATATAAGTTCTTTTACCTTTGGAGCAAATTCTATTTCATATTTTTGACCTTTAAGCCTTGTTTTTACTTCATTTAGCATTATTTCAATTATTTTATTTATTTCTTCTGAATTTAATTTATGGAATACTATTATTTCATCTATACGGTTTATAAATTCCGGTCTAAATTCTCGTTTTAATTCTGCCATTACTTCTTTTTTAGTATTTTCATATTCTTTTTGCTCATCTGAATTTTCTCCTGTATTTGAAAATCCTAAAAGTTTTTTATCTGTAATTAATCTTGCTCCAACATTTGATGTCATTATTATTACCGTATTTTTAAAGTTAACCGTTCTTCCATTTGAATCTGTTAGT
>CANQRJ010000118.1 GCA_947626215.1 uncultured Bacilli bacterium | reverse complement strand
CCTTCTACTAATTCCTTAATCGCCTTTGGTTGATCTCCACTAGGCGAAAACTTTGAAACTAACTCGAACATACCTTTCACATCCCATCTTTAGTATGAATAAAAATTTTTCTTTCATTCTAATTGGCCTTCATTTCGATACCTATTTTAGCATGAAAAAAATAAGAAAACAACTATACCTAAAATGTCTATTTATGATAAAATGAAAAAAAGAAGTGATGACATGATGAATCAGTTGAAATATGACAAAGACTTTAACGAAATTTATGAAGAAATAGATTGCTTTTCTTCAGTTTTTGAAATGGATGAGAAAGTAAGAAATTTTATCGAAGAAAAATCATCTTCCTTTATAATAGAAGACTTTACAGATGAAAAAAAATATTGTTCCAATTGTTTAAGTCCATTAAATGATTTAAAAGTATGCCCAAACTGTAACCAAAAATTAAATCCTAAGAAAATTCTATACGAAAGTATTTGGAATGTAAAACATATCAAAGATGTTTTATCTTTTTCCTTTTTTATGTTTGATATCAAAGACTCTAAAGTTCTTCTTTATTTAATAACTAAATATTTAGATTACACTAATCCTTACTATTGTAGAAAACAAGAAAGTTTTCTTATGGAAACTTATGAAATCCAAAAGGATAAAGTGGTGAATTTAAAAACAGGAGAACAAGAATACTATCAAGATTATGAAGACAAAGCGATAAAAAAAGAAGAAGATTCATCCAGAATCCTTAGTAAAAATTTTTATAATCCAGATTTGACATTTCTTTATAAAGAAAACTTAGAATTATTAGAAAAAACAAACCTCTATCGTTATACCAATATTGCTACCTTTTTAAATAATACCAATCAATATAATCTTTTAACTTTAGTATTTTACCCCTTATATTGTCCTCAATTTGAATTTTTAGTAAAAATGGGTCTTTATCATCTTGCAGAAAGTTGTCCTTATAAAATAAATTATAAAAAAGATGCGTTAGAAAGAGACTTATTAAAATTTTGGAAAAAAGAAAACATCACAGAAAAAGAATATCTTGCTTTAAAAATGGTTCCAACCAAAAAGAAAGAAATTTTAAATTTTATTTCATATGATTTAACTGTAACAAAATATTTATCGAAAATTATTTCTTTTCCAAGATTAATAAATTATTTTAAAAGTCAAAAATTAAAAAAAGAAGAAATAGAATCCTATTTTGATTATATAAAATATTCGGAAAAACTTAAATTAAATTTAAAAGACCATCATATTTTATACCCAGATTCTTTTAAAGAAACGTTTAACAAAAGACTTTGTGAATTTTATCTTTTAATCGATGAGCATATAAACGAAAAAATAAAAAGTTTAGCAGAAACGTTATCAATAAATTCTTATGAAGATGATACTTATTTAATTTTTCCTGCTACTAGTGTAGAAAGTTTAATTGAAGAAAGTTCTCAAATGTCTAACTGTGTCCGTTCTTATGCCAAAAAGTATAGTGAAAATGAACTTCAAATTTATTTTATGAGAGAGAAAAAAAATCCCACCAAGTCTTTAGTGACCATTCATGTAGAAAATAAAAAAATTTATGAAGCCTATGAAAAATTTAATACCCCTGTTTCCAAAGAACGAGAAAAAATATTAAAAGAATGGGAAAGTCATTTAATTCCTATTTTAAATAGTTAAGATAAAATAAGTTTTTCTGGGTTTGGATGCAAAACTTGATAAATTTGATAAGCATTTTTTAAAAGTAAAGAATTAATATCAGAAAAAGAATAATGAAGTTCATTCATACAAGCAATACTTAGAGCTAAGATTTTTTCTTCTAAAAGAGTTTTTTGATTCTGAGATGCCTTTCTTGATATTTCCTTAGATTTCTTTTCGAAAAAATCTAAAGTTTCATAAATTTCAAAAGAAGGAGAATCAAAAATGATATTTTGAAAATACTGAAATCCCATAAGCACATCTTTTAAATAAGTCGTATTTAGATATAATGTCTGTTTCACATCTAAAAACAAAAGTAAATAAGCTTCATATCTTTTTATTAATTTTTCGTAATCAAGATTCATAAAGTTCATACCATTTACCAAATAAAGCTTTTGATATAATTGAATATCTTCTTCCATAAAAAAATCACACACCTTTTTTTGTTTTCTTATTATATACTTTCTTTTAAAAAATAGCAATTTATTCTATGAAAAATGCAAATTTTATGATATATTTATATCGCGAAAGAAGGGGAGTACATGAGATCAACTTATATATTCGGACATCGAAATCCAGATACCGACAGTGTATGCGCGGCAATTAGCTTATCTTATTTAAAAAATAAAAGAGGGGAAAATACCATTCCAAAAGTTTTGGGGCATCTTACAAGAGAAACAAAATTTGTTTTAGATTATTTCCATATTAAAGAGCCTGAATACTTAAATAATGTCAAAGTTCAATTAAGAAATGTTCATTATAATAAAGGAGTCATGTTAAGTGAAAATGCATCTTTAAAAGAAGTGATCGACTATATGCAACAAAAACATTGTACAGCAGTTCCTATTATTGATGATAAGAAACATTTAAAAAGTTTAATTACCTTAAAAGAAATTGCCATGCTTTTTATTGAAAACTCTAAAGATCATTTATATACCAGTTATAAACATTTATTAAATTCATTAAAGGGAACTGAAATATTAAAATTTCAAGAAGAATTTAATGGAAGAATCATCGCAGGAAGTTACCAAAGTCAAACATTTATTGAAACGACTCCTTTATATGAAACAGACATTTTAATCGTAGGAAATCGTTACAAAGTAATTGAACACGCTTTAGAATGTAAAATAGCTTTACTAGTACTTACCAACAATTTTACATTAGATAGTAAACTTTTAGAACTTGCAGAAAAAAACAAAGTAAGTGTAATTAGTAGTAGTTTCGATACTTATAATACTTGTAATCAAATCACATTAAGTAATTATGTAAAAACCCTTCTTTTAAATCTGGCACCTTTCACTGTTCATGAGCTTGATTATTTAACAGATTTTGTCGAAGAATCTACCAAAAAAGGTTTTACTAACTATCCTGTTTTAAATAAAAAAAATGAGTGTCTTGGTTTAATTCGAATCACAGATATTTCTAATTTTGATAAAAAAGATGTCATTTTAGTAGACCACAATAACTTAGAACAAAGTGTAGCAGGAATAGAAGAAGCAAAAATTGTCGAAATCATTGATCATCATAATTTAGGTGCAATAGGAACAAGCATTCCAATTAATTTTAGAAGTATGCCTGTAGGTTGTACTTGTACGATTCTTTATCATTTATTTGAAGAAAACCGTGTACCCATTCCACCTGATATTGCAGGGATTATGATGTCTGCTATTTTATCAGATACTTTGTTATTAAAAAGTCCAACTACAACAGAATTGGATAAAAAAGTAGTTGAAGAATTATCAAAAATTTGTGGTGAAAAACCAGATGAATTTGGCTATAAAATGTTAGAATATGGAAGTTCTATAGAAGGAATGGAAGTAGAAGATATCATTTTCCAAGACTTTAAATCTTATAAAGTAGGAAATGAAAATTTAGGAATTAGTCAAATTATCACCATGGATTTTGAAAAAATGAAAGAAAATATGAATGAATATATTAATAAATTAAATGAAATTGCAAAAGGAAATTATTCTACTGTCACTTTATTTATCACCGATGTAGTAAAAAATGGTTCATATGTATTATATAATGAATCATCAAAATCCATTATTGAAGACAGTTTTGATTTAGAAAATGTTGAAGAAGGAATCTTTATTAAAGATTTAGTCTCAAGAAAAAAACAAATGCTTCCTTGTTTAATGGAAGTATTAGAAAGAAAGAGTTAAAAAAGGTAAGTATGAAAAAAATACTTACTTTTTTTCATTTTGTCGAATTTTGTCGAACGATTTTTTAAAGAAAAAAAAGGAAATCGACAATTTTTTTTGTATATATAAGTAGAGA
>CANQRJ010000117.1 GCA_947626215.1 uncultured Bacilli bacterium | reverse complement strand
TATTTTATCTATTAATGTTGGATTTATTAACATCTTACCTTTCCCAGCTTTTGATGGAGGTCATGTCTTTTTTATGATATTAGAAAAAATAAAAGGAAGTAAAATAAATGCGAAGATTGAAAATACAGTAACAATGATCGGTTTTGTACTTATTATGCTCCTTATGATTTATATTACCATACATGATATAATGAGGCTATTTTAAATAAAAAATGGTGTTTAAATGAAAGTGTGTATTGAAAAATTAGACTATGAGGGAAGAGGAATTGCTCACGTTCAAAACAAAATTGTTTTTATTCCTCGTGCTTTACCTGAAGAAGTCGTAGACATAGAAATAACGAAAGATAAAAAAACATTTTCTTTTGGAAAAATAAACAAAATCATTGAAAAAAATAAAAATCGTACCCTTTCCTTTTGCCCGTATGCGAGTCTCTGTGGAGGATGCACTTTTGATATAGTAAGTTACGAAAAATCACTTCAATATAAAAAAGAAATGGTAAAAGAATTAATAAAGCGAAACCTTTTAGAAACATTTGATTTTGAAATCGTACCAAGTCGACCTGTTTTAGAATATCGAAATAAAGTAAATTTGCATGTAAAAGACTATTCTTTCGGTTACTACGAAGAAGAAAGTCATTCCTTTGTAAAAATTAAAAAATGTTTGCTTTTAAATCCTAAAATAAATGAAATCTTAGAACATTTTTCTTGGTATTCTTTTGAAGAGGGAAGTCTCACCATTCGTGTGAATGCGGAGGAAGAAATTTTATTGATAATCGATACGCCAAACGAAATAAAAATAAATGCTTTACTCACAGAAAAATTTAAAATAGCAGGAATTTTGTTAAATGGAAAATGTGTTTATAAAAAACCTTTTTTTGAAGAGAAAAGAAAAAATGTGACCTATTTAGTCCATGCTAATTCCTTTTTTCAAGTAAACCCATATATATCAAATTGCATGTTAGAAGAAGTCGAAAAAAGGATTCAAAAAGAAGATATCGTTTTTGATTTATACTGTGGATGTGGCTTTTTTACCTTTCCAATTGCCGAGAAAGCCAAAAAAGTAATCGGAGTCGAAATAAATCCATCTTCTCTTATTTATGCCGAGAAACAAAGGCAAGAACAAAAGAAAACCAATATCAGTTTTCATGTAGGAAAAGTAGAAGATGTTTTTTCTAAACTAAAAATAAGACCTACAAAAGTCTTAGTAGATCCTCCTCGAAGTGGACTGGACAAAAAAGTATTAAATTTCTTTTTAGAAAAAAAGATAGAAACTATAATATATATTTCTTGTAATCCGAAAACACTCGTAAGAGATATCAAAATATTAGAAGAAAAATACTCTATAAAAGAATGGATTTGTTTTGATATGTTTCCTTATACCAAACATATCGAGTGTTTCTGTATTTTAAAGTTAAAGGAAAACCTATAATAAGTTTTTCTTTTTTAAAACAATAATAAGTAGAACGGAAATCAAAGTAGATAACAATAAAACAAGCAAGAAAGAATATGGATTTTTTCCAAAATCACCTAAGAAAACATTCATTCCTAAAAAAGAAGAAATCATAGTCGGAATCGAAATAACCAAAGTAATTGAAGTTAAAAATTTCATCACATTATTCATACTATTTGAAATAATAGAACTATAGGTATTCATGGTGTTATCTAAAATTTCTCGATAAATAGTAGACATTTCAAGCGCTTGTTTTAATTCGATTTGTACATCTTTTAAATAATCAAGTTCTATAGGAGCCAAATGATTATTATTTTCAATTTTTTCTAGAATAGCGCGATTTCCTTGTAAAGAAGTTGTAAAATAAAGTAAACTTTTTTGTAAAAGTAACATTCTTTCTAAATCTTTATTACTAGCTTTCATTAAATTTTTTTCTTTTTGCAAAATATCTTCTTGTATTTCATTTAAGTATTTTAAAAATATTTCAATACTTTTTCCAATTAAATAAACAGGGTATGTTTTTGCATTTTGATAATCCATGTTTTCTTGAATACTAGAAAAAATAAAATCTTTAAAGAAAATTTCTTCACGAGACAAAGTGAGAATCCCACCTTTTAAAAAGAAAACACCAAAAGGATAAACACGGTATTTCTTAGGACTGTCTTCTTTTTTACAAGGAACATGAAAAATCACTAAAGAATAGTTTTCTTCTTGTTCGATATGAGGAAGTTCCGAACGATCCAAAGCTTTATGGAGGTCAGTCCATTTAATTTTGTATTTTAAAGAAATTTCATGTAAATCTTCTTCCAAAGGATTCGTAAGCTCTACCCAGAAATTTTTAGAAACTTTAGAGACCTCATTAATTTGATTTTCTTTAATTTGATATATTTTTTTCATGAAAAACGCCTTCCATTCTTAAAAATATTTTAACACCGAAAAAGTTTTTTGAAAATAGAAAAATACTTCTATTTTTTTTTCACAAAGTATTGTATAATGGAAAAAAGAAAGAAGAGTGTATTTATGAATTATTGGCTTATCTGGGCAATTGTTGTGTTTTTATTAATAATAATCGAGGTTGCGACCACGAATCGAGTTTCTTTATGTTTTATTTTAAGTGGTCTCATCACATTAGTTGTATCGTGTTTTACAAATTTATTTGCTTTACAATTTGGACTTTTCCTAGGAATAGGGGTTTTATTTAATGTAATCAATTATTTCTATCAAAAAAATAAGAAAAAGAAAAGTTTATCTATAGAAATAGAAAAAGAGATTGTAAAAGAAGAAAAGCCAAAACTAGAAGAAATAAAAAAAGAAGAAGTAAAAATGGAAGAAGAATTAGAAATAGAAAAGAAAGAAGAACCAAAACCAAAAACAACAACGAAAAAAAGTGCATCAAAAACGACTGCAACTAAGTCAAAAACAACGACCGCTAAACCAAAAACGACGAAAACATCAAATACGAAAAAGAAACAATCTTCATCTAGTTCCAAGAAAAGCACAAGTACGAAAACAAATACAAAGAAAAGTACAAATAGTACGAAGAAAAAAACGACGAATAAGAAATAATCTCATTTCTTTTTTTTCTTATCTAAAATAAGAAAGGATGGATTTTATGAATCATGTAGAGCATACCATTGATCCTTGGTTTGATAAGGATTCAGAAGTCTTGCTTCTAGGTTCCATGCCAAGTAAGAAATCAAGAGAAAACCTTTGTTATTATGCTCATCCCAAAAATCGCTTTTGGAAAGTATTAGAAATTTTATTTGAAGAGAAAATAGAAAACAGAAAAGAATTTTGTAAAAAGCATCATATAGCTTTATGGGACACCATAAAATCTTGTGATATTCATGCTTCAAGTGATGCGAGTATCAAAAAATTGATTCCGAATGACATTTCTATCATTTTATCTCATGCACCAATTAAAAAAGTATTTACAATAGGAAAAAAATCACACGAAGTATATCAAAAATATATTTATCCTAAAACCAAAAAGGAAGATATATGTTTACCAAGCACTTCTCCTGCAAATGCAAGTTACAGTTTAGAAGATTTAGTAAAAGAATTTTCGATTCTTTTAGAAGTATTAAAAAATTAAATCTTTACATTCCTCTTTTTTTTCTTTATACTAAAACTGTTGGAGGTAGTAAAATCTTGACTTTGACAGTAAAAATGAGTTAGCTCCGGTAACTAAAGGGCTAACTCGTTTTTTAATTGTTGTACATTGCAACATATTTTCTAAAAATTTAAAATTTTTTTAATTTGAGATAAAGTAAGGTATTTTCTAGATAAATCAATGTTAAAAACTTGCTCTAAATCTTGAATTACATCATTTCTAAAATTTTGAAGATAGATATCATGTTCTATGTTCGTGCTACTATATTTTCTCAATGAGTCTATTACATATGGGTTAGAGTACTTTTTGTTTAACTTTTGTTCTAGTAATCTAATAATGAGTAATGAAACAAAACAAGATAAAAAATGTGTTTCAATGCTCTCATCAGTCCAAACATATACGGGTCTTG
>CANQRJ010000116.1 GCA_947626215.1 uncultured Bacilli bacterium | reverse complement strand
TATTTACAATCCATAAAAGGACGACCAATAGCTCCGATGTCTTTAAATACTACATGATTTCTAATTTCTTTAGAAATAGTAGTACAATCTTTTTCTATATTTTTTGCTATTTCTTTAAAAGATAATTGCTCTTTCAATCCCTTTTCAATTTCTAATCTATCATCAAATGATAAATGTTTATTCTTCATTTTAATTCCTCTTTTCTTAAGAATAAGCATCATCGAATGTATATTATAGTTTTTTGAATAATTAAATTCTACTATTTTCTTTTGAATGATTAAATTCTGCTTTTACTTATTTTTCTATGGAATTTACTTTTGCAATTAAGATAAATTATTTTTAGTTTGGCAAAAGAAAAATATTATGAGAAAAATATTCATTTTTGTAATATAATAGTATGTAAAAAAGGAGGGATAAGCATGGATAAAAGGGATATTTTTATTGGAGGTGCTTGGCCATATGCAAATTATTATTTACATGTTGGTCATTTAGCTGCTTTATTACCAGGAGATATTTTGGCTAGATATTTTCGTGGAAAAGGAGACAATGTTTTATATGTTTCTGGTTCTGATTGCCATGGCACACCAATAACTGAAAGAGCGAGAAAGGACGGGGTTACACCTGACAGTATAGCAACTTACTATCATAATGAATTTCAAAAAACGTTTGAACGTTTAGGATTTCAATATGATGAATATTCTACTACAATGACAGAGTATCATAAAAATTATGTTATGGAACAATTTAAGAAAATATTAAATAATGGCTATATTTATGAAAAAGAAGAATTACAAGATTATTGTGAAACTTGTCAAACTTTTTTGTCAGATCGAGAAATAGAAGGAACTTGTCCTCATTGTGGAGGAAAAAGTACAGGTGATCAATGTGAGTCTTGTGGGGATTCGTTAGATAGTAGTGAGGTATTGGATAAACATTGTAAAAAATGTGGGTCAATATCAACTATGAAAGCTAATAAACATTTATATTTTAAGTTACCTGTGTTTAAAGATAAATTACAAAATTTAATTAATGAAAATAAAACAACATGGAGAAAGAATGCATTAGGAGAAGCTCAAAAGTATATTGATATGGGTCTTGTAGATAGGGCGGCGACTAGACAATTAGATTGGGGTGTTCCTGTACCTGTAGATGGTTATGAAGATAAAAGAATTTATGTATGGATTGAAGCAGTTCTTGGTTATTTATCAGTTGGGCAAGAAGTAGCTGATCAAAGAGGGATCGATTTTGATAAGTTTATGGATAAAGATAATCCTAATTTAAAAACTTATTATGTACATGGTAAGGATAATATACCTTTTCATACAACTATTTATCCGGCATTATTAATGGCTATCAATAATGGCTATCGTTTACCCGATTATATAGTATCTTCTGCTTATGTAAACTTAAATCAAGAAAAAATGAGTAAGTCAAAAGGGAATTTGATTACTGTTAATGAATTATTAGATATGTTTGATAGTGATGCATTAAGATTTTATTTTGCATTTAAAGGTCCTGAAACAAACGATATGAACTGTTCTATTGAAGATATCATTCAGACGCATAATAAGTTTTTAGTAGGAATGTTAGGAAATTTTGTGAATAGAAATCTATCATTTGTTAACAAAAAATTTGATGGTGTAATTAAAGAAGCAGAGATTGATCCATTCATTAAGGAATTAACTCAAAAAAGTTTAAAATTAATTGGTGATTATTTTGAAAAAGCTGAGATTAGAAATGCAGTGAATCAAATTATAGAGTATCTTAATTGTGCTAATAAATATTATGATAGTAAGCAACCTTGGGTTCAAGTCAAAGAAAATATTTCAGAATTTAATAATACTACTTATACTTGTACATATATGATTGCAAATATAGCGAATATGATAGCTCCAATATTACCTAATGCTTCGTTAAAAATAAAAGAAATGCTAGGATTACCAAAATTTAAGTGGGAAGAAGAAACTATATTAGGAGATTATAAAATAGAAAATTTACAAATTATTTATAATAAACTTGATAAAAAAAGCAAATGATTTAATATAAAAACAAAAAGAGGATCTAGGTAATTGATTCTTTTAAAGAAGATGATAGAAAATAAGTAATTTCTTTTTCTATCATTTTTTTTCAAGTTTTATAAATTTTGTAAAAGTAAAATAACAGGTAATGAATTAGTAATATTATTTTTTGATATTTTAAATTTTTAGAGTTAGAAAAATTTAATATTATGTTTTATTAGGGTTTTATAATAAAATATTGTAAAAAACGTATTTTAATTTTATAATGTATTTAAGGAGTTGAGTTATGAAAAAGTGTTTTTTATTTTTGATGTTGATGTTTTTATTTTGTGCCGGATGTTCTATGGAAGACTTGGGTTTTGAGTATTCTAATGGTACTGGATTAAATATAACACAGGAAAAATACGATAAATTAGATTATGGAGATTCATATTCTTTTGTAAAAGTAATTTTAGGTGGATCATGTGATAATTATTATTCTAGTGATAATGAGGATTGGTATACTTGTATTGATGATAAAGATTCTTCAAAAAGAATAGTTTTAAAATTTGTAAATGGAAAATTAGAAAGTAAATCTTCTTCTGGGTTAAATTAGATAGTAATTATGAAAATTTTTATAATTGATAAAGATCTAGATTTCTATATATTCTAATGAAGAGATAAAATTATTTTTTTAACTTTATTTAAACTAAATATTTTAGATTTGTATTATTCTTTATTGAATTAAATTACAATATATAGAAAGTAATTTTATTGATGATACAAATAAATTATTATATTGTTAGAATATATAAATAATATCTTTAACTGTAATCTAAATTTAAGAATAAAATCTATTTGACAAAATAATATTTAAAAATTTATATAAGAATTTCTTTAGCTAATAATAGTTTTCACATCATTTTAAAATGAGCATACTTTAAGGTGATTAACATGTTTGATGTTGGACCTGGAAGTATCATTTTGTACCAAAAAAAAATGACTACAAGTGGCTAGTAATATATAAGTTAAGATGCTTGATGAAATTGTCTTTTTTATAGTATAATTCTTATTAAGAGGTTTAAAATATGGTAGGAATAGAATGTTTAAAAAAGATAAATCCAATATGTATTTCAGAAAAATTAGGATTATATATAAAAAATGCTGATCATAAATATCTTAAAGGAGAAATTAAATATCTATTACTTGAAGATTATTATAAAAATTTTGAAAAAGATTATCATTTTAGAAAAAAGATAGTAGATTGTTTCGATGATGAATATTACGCTGGGTTATTAGAAAAGGATATTTCTAAATTAAACTCAAACCAAATTTTATCTTTAGTTTCCAAATATATAATTATATTTGATTATGAATTCTCTGAAAATGCAATAATAACTGATGATGAGATTTTTGATAGATGTGATGAAAAGGAACTTTCTGAGGAACTCCATAAGAAACCATTAATTAATCCAATTGATGAGTATGAAATAGAATATAAATTTTTATATTTATATAATTTTGTTGAAAGAAGTAAAGGTAGAGCTAGAAATGATCTCGACGAAATATTTTATACTGGGTATCCTGATTGGCAAATGAATTATACATTTGATAGATTTATATCTAAAACTTATAGAGAAAGAAAAGATGATTACCATTATATGTTTTATAAATATTATAAGAATTATATCTCAGAGTTCGAAGATAAAGTAAAAGGGTTAATAGCATTTGGCAAAAATTATGATAGAATTGTTTGTACCTCTGATGACTATCTTAAACTTGATTTTATTACAGAAACTTTGTTATCAGCAGATAGAAGTCAATATTCTTTATTAAATTATATTTCATTAATTGAAATGTTAATTGTTAATCCTGCATTTAATACTAGAAGTCAGTTAAAGGATAAACTAAAGTATTTTATAGATGTAAATGATACTATAAGAATGTACAAAAAAGGGAAAAAATTCATGTACAAAATTGTACATAAAATAAACCCTTAA
>CANQRJ010000115.1 GCA_947626215.1 uncultured Bacilli bacterium | reverse complement strand
GCCATCAAATTCTACAAAACGATTAACACTTCCATCTTCATTATAAATAATAAAATCAAATCGTAATCGTCTTTTTGTATCATTTAATAATTGAGGAAAAAACTTATCATGTTCAAATTTAATATTGTTTTGTTTTAATATTTTAGTAATTATGGATTCTCCTCTTGATCTTAAACATCCACAAGAACTCTTTTTACCACTTTGGATGCTATTACCCATAGCTTCTATGTAATTACCGCAATCGCATTGACATAAAAAATATCTTCGTCTCTTTTTAGAATTAGGACCTGGATAACGTAATCCTAAATCTTGTATAACCGTAAGATATCCATATTTATCTCCTATTTTTATAGTATTTTTACTCATATTACGATTAATTATATTATCTCTATCTAAACAACCACAAGATTTAGTATTTCCACTACGTAATTGTGAACTACCAACACACGTTAATTTACCACATTCGCATTTACAATTCCAATAAACCCCACCAGAACCACGTTTTCCACTATCATTTAAAATGGTTAAACGGCTCTCAGGGACTCCATGTTCTTTCATTACCCAGCCAGTCATATCAATAAATTTGCCCACATTAATTCCTCCAATAATTAATTATATTATTTAAAAAGGAATCAATATGAATTTTAATATTTTCTTCTAATTTGGACGAGATATTAATTTTATTATTTACCCATTTAGAAATTGAAGATGGATGACATTCGCAAATTTTTCCAAGCTGACCATACGTAAATCCTTGATCGATAAGAAAATTGATTTTGTCTTTTAAATCCATATCATTCCTTTACTAATAAGTAATAGTACTAAAAAAATTATTAACAAATTTTTCTTCAAAATGAAGAAAATGCAATTTATTACTCGCTTTCTCCACATTTACAATCGCACTCATCACAATCACACTCTACAGAATGAGTAATTATGTCGGAAGTATTAATGTCACTACAATTATAATTACTAATCGGTGCGGCGTGTTCTCCATAAATGAAAGTACAGTCATGATAGTTGTTTACGAAATTGTCTGCCGCGGGCCCGCTGAGAGAAGCTAGAGTACTATTTGCTTCTTCAATTTGCTTCTGTAGATCCTTAAACTTGCTTACTAGCTCATCAATTTGCTTTAGAGCCGCGCTAGTATCACATTCTACAGGAACGACAAGCGTTTCAGCTCGTTCCTTAATTTTGCCAAAGCCGCAGCTCAGGCGCGGTTCGGACTTATGAGTCTTTAGTGTAATGTCTTTTGAAGTACTGGTTGTAAAATTATCGTTCATGTTGTTATCTCCTTTATTTAAAAATTATTACCATGCGCTATAGTCTGTGATGTCTTCTTTTTCTTCGCATCCTGGACAGTAAGCATCATAGCCGGTTCCGAGAGGTGTTTCGTAGGGAATTAGGTAAGGGACTTCACTGGCTTTGCAATGGTTGCAATGGCGGCATAAGAAACTTGCAAAGCGAGTTTTTTCGATTTCTGAATTGAATGATCGATACATAAGAATGAATTTCTTATGGTATTCGGCGCGCACTTCTTGCTCCACTTCTTCGCGCGTTTGTTCACTCAGTTTCTTATAGTGCTCGATTTGTTTTTCTTTTTCCTTCATGTTGTACTCTACTAGCGAAGCTAGTGCAGTTGAGGAATAGGTTTTGGATTGCATGGTTGCTTTCGTTCCTTTCTCTTATTATATCATGATTTGGGTGGGTTGTCAAGCTGTTGAGTTATGGGCGGGATTTTTTCAAAAAATTTCGTTTTTATTTTTTAAATGGTTTATATCTTTATATATTTATATTTGGTTAGAAAGTTTTACTAAGGGTCCCTAGTAAATTTTACGCTTCTCCTTATGTAAATTTTACTATGGGTGAATCGTAAATTTTACTAAGGGTCCCTAGTAAATTTTACATAACCAATAGATGGGTTAAGTATTTTTTACTATGGGTTGCCGCGGACGTTCATAAAAATTATAAAGAGGAGCAGTTTCTTCTCCATCAGTAGCAAATTCTCCAGTAAACTCAAAGAATCCTTTTTCGATTAATTCTTTAATTCCATTGTCATAAGACTTTGAAGAAATGTGCATGGTAGCTATGATATCTGCGCGACTCAGGCCGCCGACATATCCATCTTGATTTGTAATTAGATATCCATAGATTCTAATTGCAGCTAGATTTAAAGTAGCTAGAGCTAAACGTAAATCATCTTTATAGATATCTGCTACTCTAACGTCTGTTGGTCCTTTCTGGGGTCTTTGTTTAATAACTCTAAATGCTTTCTGGCATTTATATAATTTACCAGTTGGACTAGTTAAACGTACAATTGCTTTTTCTGACATAACTGACATACCTCCGACTTATCTACTGCGCATCACATGTTTGGCAATAGGAATTGCAGCTCTTAATTCCGGAGTATCTTCAAACCAGTAGACATCAAATTGAGGTTTTTTAATATTGGCTGAAACTTTCACTATTTTAAAACCCATATCTTTAAGAGCGGCGGCTAAATGAGGCATATAAACAATATAAAGATTTTGTTTACTCATTATACATTTCCTCCATTTGAAGAGCCTTAAGGTCTTTAAGCGCTTTATAATAGGATACTCTTTTAATACCTAAATATTGTTCTACTGTTTTTAAATTTATTGTTTCTGGAGTTATATCATTAAAGAAAAGTAATAATATAGCTACTCCAAATGAAGAACCAGTTAAGTTTTTAAATAAATATGAGATATAATCTGCTTGTTCTTTAGTCAATTGAGGAAAATCTTTTTTCGGAAAATTCAATATTGTTGCTCGCTGCTCTACTTTATGCTCATTACATAATGGCTTATATTTTTCAATATAATTTGTTTCTAAACACTCTAATTGCTCATTATTTAATGGACAGTCAGTACAATCAAATAAAATCTTAAAGTCAAGATCATCACTTTTAATTTTGTTTTCATAACAATATGTATAAAATTTTTCAGATTCGTTCTTCTTATCTATCTTTCTTTTGTGTTCAGTGAATCGTCTTGAAAATGGTAATGTTGTTTTTCCAACATAAATTATTTGATCTTTTAAATAAACGCCATAAATGCCGCCGCAAAAATTTAATTCTTGCATTACGGTCATCTCCTTTATATAAGTTATTTTGGTTTAGCTACAAAATTTGTTACGTCTGTTCCATTTTCATCTTTTTCGGTAACTAAATACTTCTTTTCAAACATTTCATTCAGTGCCACATTCACTTCTTCTTCTGTGCAGTTGCATCGTTTCTGTAGTTCCTCTACAGTTGTAAAATCAGCGCTATATTCTTCTTCTGGAAAACCGGAAGCATAGTCTTTCATAAATAGATAACAGTAGATTTTAAAACTTTGCTCCTCTTGCAGGTCTTTACAGGCACTAGAAAATTCATCATCGTGATCCTTTAGAAACTGGCTAAAGCCTGGATCTACATGACTAGTATCAATATAAATATGATCATATTCATCATTTTGATCTGTAACGTTTTCACCATAAGTAAAGTTTTCCATCTTTTTAATCAACTCCAATGAAGCGTTTGTACGCTTATTTATAATTTTGTTTAGATGCGATCGTGTTATTTCCAACATTTCAGCCGCATCAGATTGAATAAGACCAAGTTTATCAATTTTTTCTCGAAAATCTTTAAACAGACGGCTCAAATAAGCCTTGGTACGCTTTTGTGTCATTAAATCACACTCTCCTCACATAAAGAAATTCTCCCGCTCACAATCAAAGTAGAAGAGCTTTTGCCTTCTACTTATATTTTATTCCAAATTTCAAGAAAAGTCAAACGCTCGCCTTAAACCAAAAATGCCATCCATGGTTTTCTGCATTTTCAAAGTTACAAAGAATCTCACACAACTGCGGCACATTGCTGAAGTCACCGAAAAAGTTTGGTTCTGTCACAGCAATTTTTACCAGTTCTTGTACGTCCTCTAGGTCGAGCCGCACATACTCACAATCATGATAATCCTTTTCCTTTACCATGTAGTCGAAGAGG
>CANQRJ010000114.1 GCA_947626215.1 uncultured Bacilli bacterium | reverse complement strand
TGGAATGATGAGAAATGGAGTGTTGAAATAAAAGGAGTAAGTACAACCAAAACAAAATGTTATTTATATTTTAAAGAGATATATATAGATGAAACATTAAAACAAACAGATGGAAGTATAGGGCCTATTCCAGATTTAGGAAGTGGAAGACTTATTCCAATAACAATTAGTGATAGTGAAAAACCAAGTGATGTTACATATAATGGAGGAAGTTTAGGAGGAAAAGTAAGGAAGGCCGATATCACAACGGATTGGTATAATTATAGTAAACAACAATGGGCGAATGCAATTATTTTAAAGGATGGAGAAGTAGATCATTATAAACCAGGAGATGAAATACTAGAAAATGTAATTGAATCATATTTTGTGTGGATCCCTAGATATCGTTATAAATTAAAAAATGATGAAAATGTTTATAATGGATATACTATAACAGAAATTGGAAGCGTTGGAAGTATAAGTGAATTTTATGAAAGATATCCTAATCAAGCAACAAGTAATATTTTTGATATTCAATTTGAAACCAAAAATGATGGGGTAAAAGCAGGCAATACAAAAGATACTTATATTACTCATCCTGCATTTACGACATTTAATAGTAATGGATTTTGGGTAGGAAAATTTGAAACAGGCTATAATCAAAATGATAGTAATGATAATGTAGCACCTAATGTTAGTACATGGAATACTAAAGGTGCAGAGAAAAATGAAAATAAAACTGAAAAAATCATCATTAAACCTAATGTGTATTCATGGAGGAATATTCAAGTCTCCAATGCTTTTTATGCAAGTTATGAATACATTAGAGAATTAGAAAGTCATATGATGAAAAATACGGAATGGGGAGCTATAGCATATCTTACTCAAAGTAAATATGGAAGATGTCCAAATGGAACTTGTACAGAAATAAGCATAAATAATTCAGAATATTATATTACAGGAATGTCTACAACTCATGCACCTACATGTGGAAGTATAGGTGCCAATGAACAATGTAATTTTTATGGAGGGCCTAAAGAATTAAGTGAACTTGAAAGTGGTGACATCAAAGGATATTATCTAACAGAAAGTCAAGGTGGAAGTACCACTGGAAATTACACAGGCATCTACGATATGGTTGGTGGAAGTTGGGAATATGTCATGGGTGTAATGCAAGCCGGTGCAAATGATGTAAGACCATCGACTGGATGCGATGCTACAAATAATTCCGGTTTTATTGGACCTTATTCCATGAGTTCTGGCGAAAATTCTAATGGATTATCATGGCCATCTTCAAAATATTATGATTTATATGATTATGATACTTCAACAGAACAATATCAAAGAGGAATCCTTGGAGATGCCACAAAAGAAGTGGGTTCATTTTATAAAATAAAATATCAAATATCAAGTTACAGTGGTGAAAGAAAAATTGGAAGTTATAATGCAGATTTAGCATATTTTGTGAAGTCGAATACTCCGTGGTTCAGGCGTGGTGGTTTTAACTCTGATGGAACAGACACTGGTGTGTTTGCTTTCGCCGAAGATTACGGGAGTGGAACGTTTTGCAACGGATTTCGTATTGTTTTATCTCCATAAAAAAAGGCAAACTTAATTGTCTTTTTCTGTTTTTGATTTTGTTTTCCAAGTTGTCTCGCCACAAGTGGTACAAACATATGGAACTAAAATATCTTTATCTGTAGGGTAGTCTTGTCTTTCTAAGTCTACACATAAAAGGCCTGTTTCTTCATCAAAGTAAGCACGTCCTTCTACAGATTTTTCATCACAATCACTACAATTATTGTTTTTCATGATTTCCTCCTTTATCTTTATTATGTCTTCTTTTTTTGATATAATACCTTTAGAAAGAAAAGGAATGATTTTTATGAATTTTAAAGTTACAGTGGGTATTAGTAATCGTCACGTTCATTTAACGAAAGAAGTTTATGAACAATTATTTTCTGGGGAAATTGAAAAAGATAAAGATGTAAAACAAACTGGCGAATATGCATCGACTTCTTTTGTAAATTTAATTGGACCAAAGGGAAAGATTGAACATGTAAGAGTGATGGGACCTTTAAGAGATTATAATCAGGTGGAAATTGCATCTAGTGATGCCTATTTGCTAGGACTTCATCCACCAGTAAGAAGAAGTGGCAATTTAAAGGGTTCTGAAACTGTTACAGTAGAAGTAAATGGTGTTTCTATTAAGTTAGAAGAATCTTGTATTTTGGCAAAGAGTCATATTCATATGAATACATTTGACTTAGAAAAATATGGAGTGAAAGATACTGAAATAGTAAAAGTTCTTGTTGATAAAGAAAGAAAAGGATGCTTTTATGCAGAAATTAAAGCCAAAGAAAATTTTGTAACAGAATTTCATGTAGATCGAGATGAGGCCAATGCTTTCTTACTTCAAAATGGTGAGGAGTTAACGGTAGAAAAATGTTTAAAATAGGAAATGTAGAAGTCAAAAACCCAGTAGTCATGGCTCCGATGGCAGGTTATTCAAATACATCTTTTCGAAAAATTATAAAAGAAATGGGAGCAGGACTTATTTATGCCGAAATGGTAAGTGATAAAGCGATTACTTATGGAAATGAAAAGACTTTAAAACTTTTGAAAATGAGTGAGGAAGAACGCCCTATTGCTCAACAAATATTTGGAAGTGATATAGATACTTTTGTAAGCGCGGCCAAGAAAGTAGAAAATTTGATGAAACCCGATATTATAGATATTAATATGGGTTGTCCTGTACCGAAAGTTGCCATTTCATCTCAAGCGGGAAGTGCTTTATTAAAAAATCCTGAAAAAATTAGAGAGATTGTAAGTGCCGTTGTTCAAAGTGTTTCTGTTCCCGTTACGGTGAAAATTCGATTAGGATGGGATCAAAACTCTATTAATTGTGTAGAAGTTGCTAAGATTATTGAGCAAGCCGGTGCAAGTGCAATTACTCTTCATGCAAGAACTAGAAGTGAAGGGTATTCTGGTCATGCCAATTGGGATTATATAAAAAAAGTAAAAGAAAGCGTTTCGATTCCAGTTATTGGAAATGGAGATATTTCCTCTTGTTATGATGCAAAAAGAATGATGGATGAAACTCATTGTGATGCCGTGATGATTGGAAGAGGATTACTAGGTAATCCATGGCTTATGAAAGAATGTGTAGAGTATTTGGAAAACGGTACGATTCCAAAGCCAGTTACTTATGAAGAAAAGATTCAAATGATGAAACGTCATTATGAATTGCTAGAACAAGATAAAGGTGAAAAAGTGGCTTTATTAGAAATAAGAAGTAATATTCTATTTTATCTAAAAGGAATGCCACATGGTAAAATGATGAAACAAAAAATATGTGAAACGAAAACCAAAAAAGAAATAATGGATGTTTTGGATGAATATTTAAGTGAACTAAAACAGACTACATATGGCGAGGAGTAAGAATAAGAAAAAACTTACATACTCGCTTTTTTTATATTGATAGGGAAAGTGATTTCCTATTTCAAGAAAAAGAGTTCCAATACCTGAGAATATTAAACTAATATAATAAATGGAGTAGGTGGAGATAAGTGTTAAGGAAACTAAGAATCCATCTATAGAACTTTCTAATATAATGATTATGAGTTCTTTCCAAGATAAAGTTCTAGAATAATTTTTTGTCTCTTTTTTTTGAAAAGATAAAGATCCTAAAATTAAAAATAAGATTGCTTTTATATATTTATTTACAATAAAAATGTGAAATACTTGAGAAAAAATATGTAAAAATATAAAAGTTAAAAATAAACCTATAAAGAAGAAAAATTTATGGTACCATTCAAATATGGTATGATTGCATCGAAAAGAATAACCAATAAAAAGAGAATCCATGCTTGTCGCGATTGCACTTAATAACAACATATGTCTCACCTAAAAATAGGTTATGAAAAAGAAAAATTAAAGTGAAAATTTATAAAAATAATTTTTGGTCAAAAGTAAAAATAAATTCCAGTTTGAAGAATTAAGTTCCATAAATGAAGAAAAAACTACGAAAATATGAAAAA
>CANQRJ010000113.1 GCA_947626215.1 uncultured Bacilli bacterium | reverse complement strand
TAAAATAAATAGAAATGTAACTGAAAAATTATTAAATGTTTCTAAAACAAGAGCTTATAAAATTTTAAATGAAATGCTAGAAAAAAATATACTTAAAAAAGAAGATAGTGGAAAAAATACATATTATGTGCTAAAATAAAATTGATTTATTATATATCAAATCTCTATGAGTAAAAGTTGCAGATATCTACGACACTTGCTCCAAGTGACATTTTTGTTTAAATTTTTCGGACATTAAAATATATTTCATCTCTATTAGAGATGATTTTTTATTGAAATTAAAAAAAAGACAAAATGTCTTTTATTGATCTTTTTTTATTTTCTTTAATATCATTGATCCGATTATAGATTTCGAATCTACACCTTCCTGAATTAATCCTAACTCTTTTAATTCTTCCAATTCTTTAAAACTAATATTTTTCATTAATTCATAATCGAATAATTGTAATTGACGTTGAATATTAGAGTTCACTACCCTATCGTATTTTTCTTGAAGTAACATATGTAAATTATATAAATTTTCTGGTAAATCTAATAATGTACTCATATAAACAAGTCCATAGCTATTTCTAGCTATTACTTCTGGTTTCATTGTTTGAAGAAAACGATGAACAACATTTAAAGTTGGATTATACTGATAAACTTCTGCTACTTCTTTCGTATCATATATTCCTGCTAAATAATTACTTTTAGTAATAAAATCATTTGATGATTCATAAATACTAGACCAACTTCCACTTTCTAAAGCATTGGAATTATCATAAACAAAATCATGCATAAAATAAGTACTTTTATTTCCAATTATTAAAGGATTGTCTCCCCCATTTTTTAGCTTATAGACTAAACATTCTTTTGTTCTTTCTAACACACTTTTTCGATACCTTTTTATTTCTTCACTCTTTGGCACTACCTTATAAATATTGATACTGCCTTCTTTTTTTTCATAAAGCATCTGCTTAACCTCCCAAAGCCATTTTATCATACTTATTATTTAATTTCCATAACAAATATTTCTCCCCTAACAATAACTAATAAATCTATTTTGTCGGCCTGTAACACTTCTTGTGGTACTTCAAATACCCAAGTATCACTTAAATTTTCAGGAGTCACATCATTAATATTTACCGTTTTTTCTTCCTCCCCTATTTTGTATCTTAACTTTAAAAAATCATTAACAAAACTTTTCTCGCCTTTTCGTGATTTATAATAACTTGAATACGTATCCATTGAAAAATTTCTTTTTAAAATAAGTAATGTATTTCTAGATTTAGAAGCTATTTTATTTTTTAAACGATCTCCATAAGTATATTCATAAGAATTTTGAATTAAAAAATCATTCAATTCAATTTGAACCATTCCAATTCTTGTTTTTGATAATTCCAATATTTTTTGAAAAGGAACAGTACGTATTTCTTTATTTTCAAATATTTTATCATAATTTAAAGTAATTGTTTTATAAACAGGAGTCATGCTCCCTACTTCAAAATCAATAGACTCTAATACTTTTAAATTGATTTTTTGATTTAAAAATGCTTCATCAATTTCATAAGTTAAAACATAAGTATTTTCTTCATTTCCATTTATTTTTACATCTCTTGAATAAGCAAGTCCCAAATCTGGAAAATAAGTAGAACGATCAATAGTCGCGGTAAGTAACCTTCCAGACACCTCTGCTTTAAAATTTTCATAATCAAAAGCAACCCTTGTATCTCGATTATTTTTTATTTTTAAAGCAACGGCTAAATAATATTTTCCATCATCAATAATATTGCCACCTTGATCCATATTTGTTAATACAGAATCTGTAACCGTGACTAACAAATTATTATGTGTTAATCTTTGAGTTTGCTTATAAGTTTTATGAAAAACTTCAAAATTCATATATAACATAGTGACAATCACTATAACACATACAGTAGCCAAAATTGAAAACGTAACTTTATTTTCTAAAACATAATATCGAAATTCCCTAATAAATCTTCGAAAAGTTCTTTTATATTTATAAGAATTTTTACCAAATACAAGTTCAAATTCTTCACTATCAATATCAGTAATTTCTAGTTCTTTCACATCTTCTTCAAAATTAAATTTTTTAATATCAAAACCAATACCTCTTAAAGCGACAATAGCAATAAAGAAAAATTGAGGAACATAAGCAATAAAAGCAATATCTCGATACATTCGAACCGTTTGAGCCTCTATTTCGGCAGATTCTACAGAAGCAAGAACTCCATAACTGAAGGTTATTAAAACAAATAATAAAATATAATAAATCATTAAAAATAAATAAAATTTAGTATCTTTTTTCTTTTGTCGCATTAAAAAATAAACGGCTAAAACAAGTAATATTACTAAAATAATGGCTAAATACATGAAATAATTAATATAAGTTCCAGGTATATTTGTCACATTTGTATAATAATTTGCCCGAACATAATCACTAAGAAAAGAGTAAATTCCACCAGTTCTAATCACAAGGTATATTAAAGGAATACATAAAAGTAAATGTATTAATTTAAAATGTTTAATTAAAAAAGCATAAGGTTTTCTTAATATCATTTCTAGCCCTCTATTCTTTGTAATATAATCATATCATTTTTTTAGAAAATAAAAAAGTATTCACTGATACTTTTATAAAAAAATGATGTACTGAATCATTCAAGATACGTATGAATAATCTCATCTTTTGTTTCAGTTTTCAAAGTAGTCCCATCTCTTGGAATTATTTTTCCAATCACTTGATTTGGAGCTTTTCCAAAAAGCTCACCATAATTAAAATAAACAATTGCCTCTTCGTTATCTAAACTAAGAGCTCTTTGATTAGTTGCAGTAATAATAGGATAATTTAATGAATCTCCATCCAACGTTAAAGTAGTTTTTGGATACATTAATATTCCTATAGGACCCGTCACTTTACTAGCATTTTTAATTAAAATATTAGCACTTCCACCCTGATTTACTTGAATACCACAATTATTATTACCTATGATTTCTGAAGTGTCAATTAAAATTTCTCCACCTTCACCACCAATACCATATTGTCCTTCTATCCTAGAAGTCAAAATTTCCAAGTTAGAATGTTCACTCGAATATATTCCACTCGAACTTGTAGCATATACTGCAGAATTTAAAATTTTCATTTTAGATTGATCAAATAATACAATAGCCGAACCCTTACTATTAATACTAACATTTTGAAGAATAGTATTAAAATTTCCATATGTTTCAATTGCATGATTATTTAAAGTATTTTGAATCGTACCTTTTTCTTTTTTAGAAGAAACTAAGCTTAAATTTCCATAACTTTGTAAATATCCATATTTGGTATAACCATTTAAATCAATGGTAACATTTTTATTTTCTAATATTTTTAAAAGATTTTCTTCTTCTTCATTTTTTAAAAATAAAATATAATTTTCTGTATCATCTAAATGATTGATCGCATCTAAAGAAGTATCATAATAATTACAAATGGTATCTTTAGAAATGTTTTCAATAGTAATTGTCCCTTCATTTTCTTTTAATTGAACTCCATTATTACACTTTAAAATATTGCCTTTTGACATGAATGTAGTAGAAGCATTTTCTATAGGTACATTTATAGTTTCTGAATCAACTTTTACTTTATAATAATCTCTAAAATGTAAAACACATTTAGTTTTTGTTAAAGATAAATCACTTACTTTTAATTTCCAATTATCATAATCCCATGACATATGAGTTCCATTACTACAATAACTTTCTTCTTCATCAAAAAGAACATGACTATCGCTAGAAGGCATGTTACTCACTTCATCATTTAAATAAATAGCTACCACAGATTCATTATATAATTCCATCTTTTTATAAAATAAAAATGGATATAAAACTAATAACAAACAACTGATTCCTAAAACTAAAAAAAGGATTTTGATATTTTTCATTATCTTCACCTCTGTGTGGAGATATTCCACATATTATGTTACATTTTACTCCGGATTTTTCCACATGTCAAATACTCCGCCGCAAGCAGACGGAGCTTGATAAGGATTCACAAGGAAATACCATGATCCTCTTGTCTATGT
>CANQRJ010000112.1 GCA_947626215.1 uncultured Bacilli bacterium | reverse complement strand
TTGTATTATTAAGTACATCTTTACAATAACTACTACTTGTATCTAAGGAATAATTTGAGTCTTTATTTGGAATTTCATTTATATCTTTTACAAGTTCATTATCTACATAAAAAGCAAACTCTATATCTCCTCTATCTTCTACACTTCCATTAATAAGATCTAAATTATCATTCGTTTCAAAAATAGCAAATGTTCTATAGAGAATTACTCCGCTTATTAATAAAACACAAGTTATGGTAAATAAAATGATTCCAATTTTTTTATTATTTTTCTCTTTAAATTTTTCTAATTTCATAAAATCCCTTCTTATTAAGCGTATTGTAAATACGTTATTTAATGAGATTATACCACATTTTAAAATGTATTGTAAATACATGTTTTAGCAAAAAAAGTAGATTATTTGATATCTTATCTTTAGGTGATACAAATGATAATTAATGCTAGTGAATATAAGCCTAATGAAATTTTAAAATTTATAAGGCAGAACAGTAATTTAACTCAAAAAGAATTTTCGAAAAAAATCAATAAATCTTATGCATGGCAACAATCTAATGAAATAGGAAGAGCAAATTATTATTTTAAAGATTTACTAGAAATTGCTAAAGAATTTAATTTAGAAATTATTATAAAAGAGAAAAAATTTTAGTTGATTAAAACTAAAGTTTTTTTATTCAAAAATATAGATATCTTGCAAAGTATCATTTTCTTTATTACAAGTCGTAAGTACAAGTTCACTCACATCTGGTGTTCTAAGAGAAATCGTTCCGTTTTTTTCTACATGTTGTATTTCTTTTAAATGATAAATAAATGTTTCATTTTCATAATATAACTTTGCCTCATCTCCTAACTTAAGAAGATTCAAATGTTTAAAAAATGAAATGGAACTATTTCCTGAATGACTTGCAAGTAAAAAATGACAAGCATCATGAGGATTACAATTAGAGGATATGAGCTCAATATTTTTGTCTACTTGATTAAGTGGAGAAGAGTAAGAATAAAACCCTCTTTTTAAAGAAATTTTAGGAATTTCTAATACTCCAATATATTCTTCTTTCTTTTCTTCTTGTGGTTTTTCTTCCTCTTCTTTAAAGAAATCACTGATTAACTCTTCATTTTGTTGGTCTATTTTCTGTTCTTGATAAAATTTTAATCCAAAAAGACATAGACTAGAAAATAGGAGAATGATTGCCAAACCTTTTTTTATCATAAAGTAGGAAACCTCCTAATTCTGTAAATAAAATAGAGTAATAAGTATAATCATTTTTCTTAGTTTTAGGAATCGAATAATTGATGATACTTAAGTTTTCATAAACAACTGGAGTCAATTCATCTTCATATTTTAAATGAATGAGATAAACTTCATTTGAAAGTTCATAACCATCTAAAGTAAGCGATTCTTTTACCAAATAATGACCTAACGGAAGATGATCTATGATGGCGTTTCCTTCTTCATCTGTAGTTAAAAGAGCGACAATATCTCCTTTAGAATAAAGTTTTGTTTGATTCACATCATAAATATCTTCATTTGCAATGACTTGAAATTGAATTCCTTTTAAAGGTTCATTTCGTTCATTTTTCTTTTGAATTTTTATGCCACCTAATACTTGCTTATCATAAAGAGTGATTGATTTTGCTACAAAAGTATTTTCTTCGGTAATGGAAAACGTGTGTTTTGTCGTATCGATTAAATATGGAGTAGGGGATTCTAACTCTTCTAAATAATAGTCTCCCATAGCTAAAAATTTTTCCGTTTTTGCCGTACAATCACTTCCAATGGTAAGATTCGCCAAAAAAGTTCCATCCTTTTTATAAAGACCGTAAACGGCTCCTTTTAATTTAGCATTACAACTTTTTGTATCTTTGTCTAGTTTTGTAAGTTCTAGACTTGCTCCAACAACTTTAATATCATAAGAAGATTTTACAGGTGTATAACTTCCTACTTCTAATACATCTTGACTTTCTGGGTGTACATAAACAATAGGTGCATGAGAAAAAGTAGAATCCATTTTTTCAAAATCTAAATGAACATTTCCAATTTCATTTGCTTTGATTTCTAAAACATTTCCATTTTTTCTTGTTTCAATTATAGAACTTCGATTGGTAAATTGAAACTTTTCTAAAACTTTATTTTTGTCTTGTAAAGTTTTCTTTTCTCCAAGTAACATTGTTAAATTGGAATCAAAGTCTGGAGTGAGATAGTGTTTTGAAATTAAATCTTCCATTTCTTGTTGTTCTTCGGTAAATTTCTCAATTCGATTGTTTTCATAAACACTAGTAGAGAAGTAAATATCATAGCCATGTGGCACTGTTTTCCAAATCATATATTGAGCTACTGCGTACCATTTAATGTCAGAGTGATCTACAGTTTCATCTTTGTATTGATATCCATAATAGGCAAGAAGTTCAATTCTTTTCCATTCATCGACACTCATATTCGCGACATAGTCTTGGTTTGTATCAAAACCTGTATACATATGAGTTCCATCAATTGGAGTACCTGGCTCAATACAATAGACAAATTGATTGTTGGAATTTTTAACAATCATTGTCATTTGATGAGATTTAGTCACCCTATGACCTGTTAAATCTTTTTTCCAAATATACACATCTGGAATCGCCTGATATTTTTCTTGCATCGTTTCAGCACTAACACGAACCCCCGTAAATGCCCATATACTTCCTATTAAAAAAAGTATAAAATAGCATAAATTTTTTTTCATTCTTTTATCACCTCCTACTTATATATACAAAAAAAATTGTCGATTTCCTTTTTTTTTTGAAAAAAATCGTTCGACAAAATTCGACATGACCTAAAAAATAGGAGGTAAAAATGTGTATTTTTATCTATTTTTGGTATTGATTTGTTTCAGTTCATCCACATATTCATCTATAGCTAAAAATAATTCATTAGAAAAATTTTCTGAGTTCAAATCAATTCCAATAGACTTACAAATTTCAACAACAGATTGAGTAGGATAATCGGCCAAATGTTGATTAAGGTATAAAATATTTTTAGGATCTACATATTTTCTTGCATAGATAGCTAAAAAAGTTCCTAATATATAACGATAATTATGAGTAATAAATTTCTCACTTAAATATTTACCTAATAAACTAGGATTTTTATCTAATTTCTCTTTATTATTCTTTTCTATCATTGCCAAATTTTTATAAAATAAAGTACATTCATCGTCAAAATCTTCCTGAGTCATGTTTAATATATATTTTTTTAAATAAGGTAAAGTATCTTTTTGAATTGGACCAAAAGTAAGATAAGCAACCAAAACAACTTCATAATTAAAAAACATTTTAGAATGATATTTCAAGCTTTTCATTCGTCCAAAAATGTTCAACTCTTTTTTGTTTATTCCCTTTTTAAGAAGAAAATCCTCGGCATAAAGTTCATAATAAATAGAGATAAATTCAGTGAATAAATGCCTATTTTCTGTATAAGTTTTTCCATTTGTATAATGAATAAATTCATGAACTAAATCCAAACAATCATCATAGTTAAAGCTTCTATTAATATTTATCATTTGTTGAGCTTCATTCTTATTTTTATAAAAAGTGACACACTTAGATTCAATGTATTCATCCTCAAAACTAAAGTCAATCTCGCCAGTAGAAATTAACTTATCAAAATCAGTTAAATAGCTTTTATCGATACTTTCAATAATTTCTCTAGCTAATAAAAAAACATCTTCAAAAGTTAAATGATTGTGGATAATTTCATAACCAAAAGTTTCATTTTGAGTTCTATTTAAAAAATGACTATTTAATATGCTAATCCTTAAAATATTGTCTAATAAAAATGAATTATCTTTTTCCAAATAATTACATATTTCACTTAAATATTGATTTAATTTTGAGTAAATTTCATCCATTTATAACACCTTTTCACGTTTTAATTTCTAAAACAAAATATAAACAAAAATCTAAAAAAATTATATCATATATTTTTATTTTTAACATTCTGTTTAAAGAAAAAACAAGGAGAAAAGGTAACTATTCAGACTAAGACATATTAAAACGAGGGCATATTAAAAAAATTGCTCTCTTTTTAGTTAAATAAAATTTT
>CANQRJ010000111.1 GCA_947626215.1 uncultured Bacilli bacterium | reverse complement strand
TCCATTTATATTTCCTTTAAAATAAAGTAAATCAATAGTTTTATCTTTTGGTGTCATTATGCCTGTGAAAGACAAGAGTCTTTTCTTGCTCCATGCCAATGCTTTACATTTGCAGGAATTACTATCCAATAAGGTGTAATATCTTCACTTCTTTGATAACTTGCCCAAGCAACAATATTTACAAA
Source organism: uncultured Bacilli bacterium (assembly GCA_947626215.1). Classification (GTDB taxonomy): domain Bacteria; phylum Bacillota_I; class Bacilli_A; order RF39; family UBA660; genus Ventrenecus. Next base: position 3,936 of record CANQRJ010000111.1, on the reverse strand, counting down.
TATTCCTGAGGTCATGGGGTCCGTAAAGTCTGCATGATTTTTCTTAGCTAAATAATCTCTTATTTTACTAACTGTAATAATTTTTCCATATGGAACTTTTTTCATGAGCTCATCATAGTAAATAGGTGGTGCCAAAAACATTTTAACTCCACCGTATTTTCGAATTGTTTTTTCATCTTTCACAATTTTGTATTTTAGGCATATCTTTATTATTTTTCATCATAGCATTAAAATCTTTTTTATTTTCTTGAGCCATATTATGATTCTTCCCATTTTATAAATCACATTGGATTCATTAAGAGTATTATACCAAATAAAAAGCAAATCTCATATAGATTGCTTTTCCAATTCTTTGATTTTCATAATACTTAGGATATAAACTAAAAGTAAAAGAAAATGAATGAATATTTATAGTATGATATCAATAATTCCATATTTTTTTGCTTCTTCACTTGAAAGATAATGATCTCTATCAGTATCTTTTTCAATTTGACTTAATGGTTTATCTGTATTTTTAGCTAAAATACGATTTAATTTTTCTTTCATTTTTAAAATTCTTTCACAAGCAATTTTCATGTCACTCGCTTGTCCTTCCATTCCACCTAATGGTTGATGAATCATGACATCAGCATTTTTAAGTGCACATCTTTTTCCTTTCGTACCACTTGAAAGAATAAAAGCTGCCATGGACGCGGCAATACCAACAACAATAGTTTTTACATCACTTTTTATATAATTCATGGTGTCGTAGATAGCAAGGCCACTTGTAACTGAACCTCCGGGGCTATTAATATAAAGATAAATATCTTCTTTGCTTTTTGAATCTAAATATAAAAGTTCACTGATAACAATATTCGCGGATGCATCATTGATTTCTCCTGTTAAAAAAATAATACGGTCTTCTAAAAGTCTAGAATATAAATCATAAGAAATACTTGTATTGTCTGTTTTTTCTAATACTGTTGGAATGATGTTCATTTTTTTCACCTAATACTATCATAGTCAAATAAAAAGAAAACTATTCAAAAAAAAATGAAAATATGATAGAATATTTTGTAGAAAAGAATTAAAGGCTAGGGATACTATGGAAACAATTAAAATCACACTGAATGAAGAAACGAAAGAATTTGAAAAGGGTACGAATTTTTATCAAATTACAAAAGAATTTAATCAAAAAGATATTATAGCCGTTTTAATGGAAAATGAAGTTACTTCTTTAGATACGAAAGCGATTAAAGATGGAGATATAAAGTGTATTCGTATTACGGACTTAGCAGGTTATAAAATCTATCAAGCCGCTTTAAAATTTATGTTTCTTGTTGCAGTGAAAGAATTATACCCAAAAAGTGAAGTGAATTTTTTACATAGTGTACCTAAAGGAATATTAAGTGAAATTGATACGGAAGAAAATTTAACAAGTGAAGATATTTCTCGAGTAAAAGGTTATATGGCTCGAATGGTGGAAGAAAAATTAAGATTTGTAAAATATAATTTGGAAGTAAAAGATGCTTATAATTATTTAAAAGAAAAAGGTTTAGAAGAAAAAGCATCTAATATTCAATCTTTACCGAATGAAATTGTAACAATGTATCGATTAAAAAATGAATTAAATTATTTTTATAATATCATGCCTTATGATACTTCTGTATTAAGTAGATTTGAATTAGTTTTTTTAGGAAGAAATCGTGTAGTTCTTGTATGTCCTAATGTAGTAAGTGGTACAAGTATTCCTGAATATGTTCATTATGAGAATATTGTAAGTAATTTTATGTCTACAAAACTTTGGTTAAAAAGACTAGGTGTTACTTATCTTTCTCAAATGAATGAGTTGGTAAGTGTTGGAAAAATTAAAGAATTTATAGAATCTAATGAAATTTATTTTCAAAGTGATATTAGAGATGCTTGTGATAAAGTCATTTCAATGCGAGATGTAAGAATTGTTTTAATTGCAGGACCTTCTTCTAGTGGAAAAACAACAACGACAAAAAGACTGGGTGCTTATTTAAGGAGTCGAGGTTTTGATCCTGTTTGTTTATCTACCGATGATTTTTTTGTAGACCGTGAAGATACGCCTAAAAATGAGATGGGTGAATATGACTATGAATGTTTACAAGCTATAGATTTAGATTTATTTAATAAAACTTTGCAAAAATTATTAAAAGGAAAAAAAGTAGAACTTCCTGAATATGATTTTGTTTCTGGAAAGAAAAAGTATAATGGAAGAACAGTGGAATTAAAAGAAAATAGTATGATATTAATTGAAGGATTACATTGCCTAAATGATGATTTAATACCTTATATAGAAGATAAATATAAATTTAAAATTTATTTAAGTCCGTTTATTCCACTTAATATTGACCGACATAATTACATTTCAACATTGGATTTAAGACTTTTAAGAAGAATTGTAAGGGATAATAATACAAGAGGAAAAGAGGTTTCTGAGACCATTCACGAGTGGCAAGTGGTTCGGTCAGGTGAAGAAAAATATATTTTCCCATATGTATATCAAGCCGACATGATTATTAATACGGCTCTTGCTTATGAATTAGGTGTGATAAAAGTTTATGTGACTCCTTTATTACATTCTGTTAGCATTTCTTCTCCATATTATAATGAGGCTAAAAGATTGATTCAAAGTTTGCAAGTCTTTTTTCCTATACCAGGAGAGTATGTTCCTAAGGATTCCATTTTAAGAGAATTTATTGGTTAATATAAGAAAAAAAGTAGATAATAAAAAAGAAAGAAGGAATTTATAATGATACGAGTTGCGATTAATGGATTTGGAAGAATTGGACGTCTTGCGTTTCGTGAGATGATTACAGGGTTAGATTTTGATGTGGTGGCCATTAATGATTTATCAGATGCCGAAGATTTAGCGTATTTATTAAAATATGATACGAATCACCGAAGATTTCATGAAAATGAGATTGTTGGTGTGGATAACTATATTGTTATTAACAATCAAAAAAAGATTCAAGTATTTAAAGAAAGTGATCCTTTAAAACTTCCATGGAAAGATTTACAAATTGATTTAGTGCTTGAATGTACAGGACATTTTACAGATTTGGAAGGGGCTAAAAAACATATTCTTGCCGGGGCTAAAAAAGTATTAATTTCTGCACCTGGAAAAGGGGAGATGAAAACGATTGTCTATGGAGTGAATGAACATATTTTAGATGGAACAGAAGAAGTTATCTCGGCCGCATCATGTACGACGAATTGTTTAGCACCTGTATTAAATGTTTTAGAAAAAAATTTTGGAATCAAAAAAGGATTTATGAGTACGATTCATGCTTATACAAATGATCAAGTCACTCTTGATGTTGCTCATAAAAAAGGGTATCGTTCTAGAAGGGGAAGGGCGTGCGCGATGAATATTGTTCCTTCTTCAACGGGTGCTGCATCGGCTATTGGAAAGGTTTTACCAAGTTTAAATGGAAAGTTAGATGGTGTTGCTTACCGAGTTCCTGTAAGTGATGGTTCTATGATTGATTTGGTATTGGAGCTTTCTAGAAAGACTACTGTGGAAGAAATAAATGCAGTATTTAAACAAAATGAATCAGATGTTATAAAAACTACAAGTGATCCAATTGTTTCAAGTGATATTATAGGCATGCGTGTGGGTTCTCTTGTTGATTTATCGTTAACAAATGTGATGAGTACTGAAACAGGTGATTTAGTAAAAGTGGTTGCATGGTATGATAACGAGCTTGGTTATACGGTGCAAATGATGAAAACTGCAAAGTGTTTATTTAAGGGAATATAGAAATATATTCTTTTTTTTTTAACATTCGACACCATTCGACAAATTTCTCGAAATTTATGTTGTAGAATATAAAACTTAAGAAACGAGGAATTAGTTTATGAAAAAAAGAAAACTTATTAGTGATTTATTATTTAAAGAAATTTATGGAAGTTCTCCAATATTCCTGA
>CANQRJ010000110.1 GCA_947626215.1 uncultured Bacilli bacterium | reverse complement strand
CATTATAACAAAAAAAGCCTCGAAGAGGCTAATGATTTTTAAATTAGATAATCTAATTTAAAAATCTTTTTTTATGGAAAGGATCCATCGCACTGATGTATCCAAGTGATTATGGATATTCCACCTCAAGTATAAGCTCTAATGATCGTACAGATTGTCTAAATACTCCAATATATGATTGGAATTTATCATCGAAAAAAAATTGTCGTGAAAATAGTTACCTTCATAAATTTTCATCAAATCAATGGATTTTAATGCCTATGCAATATGGGAATAATGCTTCAGCAAATTATGCAATTGGAAATTCAAATGTAGAAGGATATGAAAATGCCAATGGGGCAACAGTATTTACCACAAGCAGTAATTATTTAAGTACCTTTCCTGCATTATATTTAAAATATAACATTTTAGTGAGTCTTAATTCTTCAGGCACAATAGATGATCCTTTCATAATTGGTTAAACCAGAATCTTTAAAAATTTAATTGACTTTTGTTTTAAAATTTCGTATATTATTATCACAAACACGGAGAAAATGGAGTAATAATTCAAAAGTTTTTTATAGAGAGATAAGGTTTGGTGGAACTTATCAAAAATGAAATTATGAAAAAAGCATTGGAGTGTATTCGGGTAAGTCCGTTAAAACTTAATAAAGAGCATGTAAAAACATGAATTAAGGTGGTACCGCGGACATTAAGAGGTTGTTCGTCCTTTGTTGGATGAATGACCTCTTTTTTATAAGAAAGGTTGGTAATTATGAGAGAATTTACAGAACAAGAAAATGTAAGAATTGAAAAAGTAGAACGAATTCGTGAAATTTGTAATCCTTACCCTGAAAAATATGAAAAAACTCACTCATTAAAAGAAGCAAAATTATTAAATGATGGAGAAACTGGGGTTCGTATTGCAGGTCGTATAGCCTTTGCAAGAAAGATGGGAAAATTATCATTTGTTCGAATTCGCGATATCGAAGGAGATATGCAATTAGAATTTAAAGTAGATGAAGTAGGAGAAAGTCGTTATGAATTCTTTAAAAAACTAATTGATATTGGGGACTTTATTGGAGCAGAAGGAGAAATATTTACTACGCAAACAGGAGAAAAAACACTAAGAGTTCACACTTTTGAATTTTTAGGAAAAGCATTGAGACCTTTACCTGAAAAATTTCATGGACTTACAGATACAGAAATAAAATATCGTGAAAGATATGTTGATTTAATAATGAATGAAGAGACAAGAAAAGTTTTCTTAGGCCGTAGTAAATTTTATGCTTATCTACATAAATTTTTAGGAGAAAATGGTTTTTTAGAAGTAGAAACTCCTATTTTACAAACCGCAGTATGTGGAGCAAGTGCGAAACCTTTTTATACCCATCATAATACGCTTGATATGGAATGCAACTTAAGAATCGCACCAGAAACATATTTAAAACAATGTATTGCAGCAGGATACGACCGCGTATATGAACTTGCAAAATGTTTCCGTAACGAAGGAATGGATACTGAGCACTTACAAGAATTTACTCAAGTAGAATGGTATGCCGCTTATTGGAATTTTGAAGATAACATTAAATTTTATCAAAAATTTATTCGAGGGTTGGTTCAAGAATTATTAGGAACAACCATTGTAAATTACCAAGGAGTAGAACTTGATTTTGGAAAAGAAAATTGGAATCGTATAAACTATGTAGAAGAATTAACAAAAGTATATGGGTTTGATTTCTTATCCATTGAAGAACCTGAAGAATTAAAGAAAAAAATTGTAGAAAAAGGCTTATTTACTTATGAAGAATTAGAAGAGTACAAATCATTAAGTCAAATTATAGATTTCTCATATAAAAAATATATTCGTTCTAAAATAGTAGAACCGACTATTATATATCATTATCCTGCCGTATTAATACCTCTTGCTAGAAGAAATGATGAAGATAAACGAATCATTGATGTATTTCAAGTATTAGTTTGTGGGACTGAATTATGTAAAGCCTATTCAGAATTAGTAAATCCTGTCGTACAAAGAGAATCCTTTGAAGAACAACTAAAAGCTAAAGCACAAGGCGATGAAGAAACAATGGAAGTAGATGAATCTTTCTTAGCCGCGATGGAACAAGGAATGCCACCAATTTCAGGACTAGGATTTGGAGTTGATCGATTAATGATGATTTTATTTAATCAACCATCTGTAAGAGATGTCGTCTTATTTCCACTTATGAAACCTAAAGATTAAGAGACCCTTAATCTTTTTTCTTTCCCTTTTTTACGATACAAACTTTGCCTGCAAGTCAATGTTATTTTGAGGTATTGTTCGATAAAATGAGTGTGGGTGTGTAGTATGTACCTAGAAGATTATATAAATTTAGGAAACAATGTGAGAAAGTATCGATTAGAAAATGGATATACTCAAGAAGAATTTGCCGAGATGATTGGAAAGACGGCAAATTACATTAGTTTATTAGAAAACGGTCATAAAGGAATAACGGTAAATACTCTTTTTGATATCGCGTATGCTTTTAAAATACCTGCAAAAGAATTACTAGAAATAAATGATAAAGTGACTGGAAAAGTTACAAAATACAATAAAGTGTATCATTAATAGCAATTTTCACAAAAATTTCATAGAAAAAAGCCTTAAAAATATTAACTTTTTTCTTTTTTGTTGTTATAATTTAAGTGGAGGAGGAAAAAAATGAAAAAATTATTTAAGGAACATGATTTGGTGAAAATGGTACTTCTTTTATTAGGAGTCATTGTTCTACTTTCTTGGATATTACCTACAGGCGCGATTCTTGAATCTGCAGGATCATTCACAGAAGGAGAATATTTTAAAGGATTAGGCTTACTACACATTTTCTATGGATTTTCATCTGCAATACAAAGTTATTATATGCCAATTGCATATTTAGTATTTGTCGGTATTTTCTATGGAATTGTGAGTAAAACAGAAACCTACAAAGCATTCGTTTCTAAAGTTGCAAAGTTAGCAAAAAATCATGAAATGATATTTGCAATTGCTATATCACTAATTGTAGCCGTACTTGCATCTATGTTAAACAATACTGTAGTGTTATTCTTATTTATGCCTGTTCTAATTTCAATTCTACGCCGTATAGGACTTAGTAAAATGAATGCGTTCGCGTGTACATTTGGTTCTATTTTAGTAGGTGTCCTAGGAGCAACTGTTGGATCTGAAGGATTAGAAAGCTTTATTTCCTATGTTTCTAATGGAGGGGCAGAACTTACATTAACAACTGAGATTTTAGTACGTGTAGGAATTCTTGCACTTGCCTTTGTTTTATTTAGTTTCTTTAACGTAACATCTATTAAAAAAACATTAGCAGAAAAGAAACATGAAGAAATAAAAGACGATATTTTCTATGCAGAAGAACCAAGCAAAAAAGCAAAAGCATGGCCTATGGCTATTTCATTTGCCGTTTTACTTATTTTTGCAATTCTAGGATTTATTTCTTGGGAGACGGCATTTGGTGTAGAATTATTCCAAGACTTTCACACGAATATCATGGAATGGGTGATTGGAGATTTTGCCATCTATGAAGCTATTTTAGGAAATGGAGTGGCAAGTCAACTTGGAATGGCTTTAGGAAATTGGTACTTATTTAATTATTCTATTATTTTAGTATTTGTTACAATATTTGTAGTCATTGTATCTAAAACAAAATGGAATGACATTTTCACAAATGCGTGGGAAGGAATTAAAGGTCTTATTAAACCAATTGGATTACTTGTACTAGCTTATATGTCATTAATCCTACTTGATTTTGTATCTTTCTTACCTACAGTAATGAATGAAATTGCTAAAATAAGTGGTGGAGCCTTTAATCCATTTGTGATGAGTTTACAAGCAATCGTAGTAAGCATTTTCAATAGTGATTTTGCTTATATCGGATATTCTTTCTATTCATATTTAGGAAGTTTTGCTGGAACAGATGGAAATATCATGTTACTCATTTATACAACAATGTATGGTTTAGTACAATTTGTGACACCAATAAGTGTTGCCTTATTATTTGGTTTATCTTACATGAATATTCCTTATAAAAAATGGTTCCAATACATTTGGAAATTCCTTGTAGGAATGCTTGTATGCTTATTAGTCATATTTGCACTTTTGGCATATTTATAAAAGTCACTTCGGTGTCTTTTTTTGGCTCTAGAATTTCTGGTGGGAAGTAAAAATTCCAAAAAATGAATGCGAAAAAATGAAAT
>CANQRJ010000109.1 GCA_947626215.1 uncultured Bacilli bacterium | reverse complement strand
AAATAAACATATTTTTACTAAAAATTGAAACTTTTATCTGATTTTTTGGGCATTTGGTATTCTAAGGAAAATTTTTGAAAATTGTATTTTTTTGTTGACATTGTGCATAATTATAATATATAATCAATATGTACTGCTCGATTAGCTCAGTCGGTAGAGCGCACGGCTGTTAACCGTTAGGTCGTAGGTCCGAGTCCTACATCGAGCGCCATATAAGATATCAACAAATCCTTATAAATAAAGGGTTTGTTTTATTTTTATCTTTTTTGCGAATAATGCATAATTTGCTTTAAAATCAGTCCTTTTTTGCGTCTACAACTAACACACAGCTAACAAATTTCATCACTTTTTAAATTTAATAAATAGCAGAAAAACTGAATAAGAAAATTTCCTTTGCCCTTAAATTGAATTGAAAAAATTGAAATGAAAAAATATATTGAAAAATTTAATTTTTTATGGTATAAGATTATTGACAGGTCATGCTGTTATCGCTAGATGTTCGGTGATAATCCGTGCGAGCGGACATAAAAATCTCGTACCGATGCCGATTGTCATCTTATACAATCCGAACATGAGTATGTAGTAATGCCCCGTTATTCGGGGCTTTTTATAAGTAAGGCAGGGCAGTAATATGAAACAACCATTGTTAGATGTTGAGCGAAAAATAAATTGTGAAGATTATACGTTAAAAGAAATAGCCTTATATTTTGAAAAATACAATGGTTTTGTTTGTAAAATAGAAACTAATGAATTATCAATAAAATTTATTATAGAAAAATATGCTTTACCTCATATATTAGGATTACAGTATGCCTATGCAAATAAAAAAGATAGTCGTACTTATAAGGGAAAAAAAGGATTTGAAAGATTGAGAAACGGACAAATTAGTTTAGCTCAGTTGAAGAAAAATATCAAAACAAATACATCATCTTCGATTGCATGGCAAAATGTTAAAAGAAGAATAGAATATTTACCAATGTTTCTTAATACATTAGAAAAAAAATCAAAATTTAAGATTATATGTTCTGAAAATGTATTTAGAAATACATTGCTTAAGGGTTCATATATTCTTTATAAACAAGAATATGAAAATGGAAAATTAGTATATCCCATGTTTTCTTTAAAGGAAACTCCTCAAAAACAAGTAGTAATTGAAACATTTATTGTTGAAGATGATATCACTTTATTGTATGGTTTAGAAGAACAACGTATTAGTTCTATTGAATTGATATCTCCAATAGATAATACACAACCCACAACTGTTATTAGAGAAAAAGTTGGTTAAAAACTTGCTAATAAAAACAATTCTAAATGGTTTTAAATTAAATATAATTTTATTTTGGCAAAAAAGTTTTTTTGTTTAATTTTTTTTAAATATAGAGAATTTTTTCTTTTTTTGCATTCTTAAAAAAACGTGTTATAATTCTAATATAGAAGGAACGTGGTTTAAGTGAATGATGATAAAAATAAAGTTGGAAATTTAGAAACACTTCAATCTCCAGATCATTTAAGTTTTGATGAATCGAATATTCAAGATATTCCTCAAACTTTTTTTAAACCAATTGAACAAGTTCAAAATCAACAACAAGAATTGATTCAAAATTATAATGAATCTCAAGGAAATGTTGCTCGAGCATCGGTTCCAGATTTGTCTAAAGAAGTAGAGGATTTAGAAAGACGTTTAGCTAAGAAAAAATTTATGATGCCTATTTCTCTTGTTGTACTTATTGTAATAATTATTAATGTAATGTGGTTTTTAGGAGTAGAGTTTCTTATTAAGCCAAAGTATGAAGAATATGTAAAAGTAAGTGATGAAATAAAAGAAAATTATGATGAATTAAAACGAAAAGTAGATGCAATTATTGGGGAATAACCATTATTTTCGACAAGACTCGACACCATTCGACATCATTCGACAAAACTTGTCAAAATCTTCTCTTGAATAAATGTTTTGCTTGCTATATAGTAGTTCTCACCAAGCGAAAGCTTGGGAAGATTCTCCAAATCATAAACATTTATATACTACCTTTTTCACACGCTTTAAAAACTTTTACTTTTCATAATATGACACACTTCTAATTATGAATTTTCGGAGAATCTTTAGAGCAATAAATTTGGTATTTATTGCTCTTCTATCTTTATTTTAAAACATTTGACTTTCTATTATACCTATGATTAAATTAATACAAAGGATGGAGCGAAGTTATGAAAAAAGTCACTTTTTTAAGAAAATTAAAACAAAAGTTAAGTATTTTAGAACCTACCGAATTAGAAGATATTCTTAGTGAATATAAAGAATATATTGAAGAAAAAATGGAATCTGGAATGACAGAAGAAGAGGCAGTAAGTTCTTTTGGGGATGTAGAGGAATTAGGAACAGAACTTTTAAAAACTTATCGAAGAAAAATGAAAAAAACACCTCAAGATCCAATTGGTGATTTTTCTAAAAAAGTCATGAGTGTAATCAATGAAGTCCTTACGGATTTAAGTGAAAAATCGACTCCGGAAATTGTTAAGTTTTTTTTAGAAATGTGTTTTATTGTTTTAATGATTTTACTATTTCGTATTCCTTTTTCTTTAATGATTTCTTTAGGTCGAGATATTTTTAATATTTTATCTAGTCCTTTAAATCGAATCTTCTTTCTTATATGGCGTTTTGTTTTAGAGTTTTCTTACGCGATTATTTCTATTGTTGTATTTGTTCGAATTTTTGATCGAAGATATTTACAAAATAAAGAGAAAATAGAAGAGAAGAGTGAACCTATTCCTAAAAATAAAAAGAAGGAAGTCATAGAAGAAAAAAATGTTTTTAAAGATAAACCACAGATAGCTTATATTTGTGAAACCCTTATTAAAATTTGTGTCTTTTTCTTGAAATTTTTTGCCGTTTTCATTTTGTTTGGTATCAGTGTTTATTTAATTGGAATGACTGCTATCCTGGGAATATGTATTTATTTAATTATAAATGGTGTTACTTATTTTGGAATTTATTTAGTAATGTTTTCATTATTTACTTTAGGAATGATACTATTCTGTCTTTTATATAATTTTGTCATTGATAAAAAAACAAATGGAGTTCTTCTGTTTATCAATTTATTTGTTTCGATGGTTCTTTTAGGAGGAGGATGTGTTCTCGCTACGTTTGAAGTATCAGAAACTGAATTTATAAATGGTGTTCCGAATGACTTACAAACAGAAACGTTAACGGAAGAGCTTTCCATGACAAAAGATACGGTTTTTATTGGAAATATTGCTCATTATAATATTGATAATAATTTATCTACGGTAAAAGTAGAATATCAATATTATCCATTAGGAACAACGATGAGTACAGATGTGAAAAAGGACGGAAATTTTGTGTATTTAAGATGGAACTTACAAAAAATACACGTCAGTATGGATTTACTAAATCATATCGTTCATGATTTAAAAGAAAAAAAAGTGTATAACTATTATATTGAACCTACTATTTTTATCACGGCTAACGAAGAAAATATTGAAAAAATTAGAAATAATCGTCAAAAGTATTATGAAAATGAAAAAAATTATACTTCTTGTAATTTTGTAAGAACTTATACGGTTGAAATGATTAAAGAAATAGCAGGGGAGAAAGAATATGTTGTCGTTTTATCGGAGTATTTAGAGGATGATTTAGTAAGTGTTCATTTAAAGAAAGAATGGGCTAGTAATTTAGAGGTTGGTAGTGCCTATGAATTTACTTTTCAAACCTTCCAACAATATATTGATACAGATATTGAAGATGTTTTTAGAGAAAATGAAGTTGTAGGGGTGAAAAAAACAGATAAGGTAGGCATTGAACAAAGGCAGGATTATGCTTGTACCATTTTTTATTGAGAAATCATTTTTCCACGTTTTTATCCGATGATTTCTCCTTCGCGTTTGCTATCTAGTCTTTCTGAGTTGAGTTGAAATTAAATTGTGAATTCTTTATTTATCCTATCTCTTTTTGCTTTTTAGAATTTATTTAATAAAATGTCTATCTTTAAAGTATCAAAAAAAAGAACTAGAAAAATCTAATTCTTTTGTAATTCTTGGATGGTTTCAATTGAAAGACCTGTGACTTCTGATATTTCTTCAATATCATACTTTCCTAGCATTTTACGAGCAATTTCTAATTCTTTTTCTCGTCTGCCTTCTAGTCTTTCTGAGTTGAGTTGAAATCTTATATCTTGTTCATGGGTTAAGAAACTTGTGAATTCTTTATTT
>CANQRJ010000108.1 GCA_947626215.1 uncultured Bacilli bacterium | reverse complement strand
TTTAAATTATTAGATGTAAATGCTTTAAAACAAATGAAAAACACATAAGTTTTATTAACTCATGCGTTTATCCTGGTTTTTTGAACGATTTTTCTTTTCTTTTTTCGAATTTGTGATACAATAGAACTGTTTTTAAGGGGTGTAATTTATGAATTTACCAAAAATAAAAATTTTAGAAGAACATGATAAACGATTACATAGTATAAGTAAAGAAGTTTCATTTCCTTTAGATGAAAAAGATAAAAAAATGATTCAGGATATGTTAGTTTATTTAAAAATGAGTCAAATTGAAGGAAATGAAGAAAAATATCATATTCGTGCTGGATGGGGTTTATCTGCTTGTCAATTAGGTGTTTTAAAAAGAATCTTTGTGATTGTAGAAGAAACAGATCCAGGAAAATTTAAAAATTATGTCGTCATTAATCCAAAAGTCCTTTCTCATAGTGAAGAACTCATTTATGTAGGAGAAGGAGAAGGATGTTTATCAGTAAACCGTGAAGTCACAGGAATTGTTCCAAGATATGCTAGAATGACAATTAAAGCACAAGATATCGATGGAAATCCTTTTGAACTAAGAGTACGTGAAGAACTTTCTGTCGCATTCCAACATGAAATTGATCACTTAAATGGAATTCTTTTTGTAGATAAAATTGATAAGAAAAATCCATTTAAAGATAAAGAAAAAATGAGGGAAATCTAAACCTCATTTTTATTTTGTCTCTTCTAAGGAAACGCTTACAATTTTTGATACTCCTTGCTCTTGCATCGTAATTCCGTATAGTGTTGTGGCGTATTCCATCGTTCTTTTTTTATGAGTGATGAGTAAAAATTCACTTTTTTCTTTTTGCTCTTGTAAGTATTTTCCAAAGGTATCCACATTTGCTTCATCTAAGGCGGCTTCTACTTCATCTAAAATACAAAATGGAACAGGATACGCATTTAAAATGGCAAATAATAAGGAAATCGCGGTTAACGTTTTCTCTCCTCCACTTAAAGAAGACATATTTCGTAATTTTTTTCCAGGAGGTTCTGCAATAATATCAATGCCAGACTCTAATATATGATCAGGATCTGTAAGCTTTAATATTCCTTCTCCACCTTTAAACATCTTTTTAAAAGTGATTTGAAATTCTTTAGATATTTTTTCAAAAGCCTCTTTTAAACGCTTTTCCATAATGGAATCCATTTCTTCAATGATTTGATATAATTCTTCCATCGCGTGCTCTAAATCACTTTTTTGATTCATTAAAAAGTCATAACGTTCATGAATTCGTTCATATTCACTGATACTTCCTAAGTTCACGTCACCAAGTTCTTTCATATTTCTTTTTAGATTCGTCACTTTCATTCGTGCAATATCAGGTTCTAAATCTAAAATATAATCTTGTTTGGCTTTTTCATAAGTTAAATGGTAATCTTCCGATAAAATATTTAATAAGTAATCCATTTTTGTATCTAACTTACCGAGCTCAATTTCTCTTGTTTTTAAAGAAGAAATGACCGTGTGATATTCTTGATTTTTCATGCGATAGGCTTGTTCTAATTCAGTAATTTGAGAAGAAATCTCACTTTTTTCTTTACGAAGTTGCTCGATTTGTTTTTCACAAAGTTCTTTTTCGACTTCCCATTTATTTTGTTCTTCTGATAAAAGAGAAAATTCTTCTTCTAAACTTCCCTTTTTTAAAGATTCCATAGATTTTGATTTTTCTTCAACTTCTTCTTTCTTTTTTTCTAACCTTTTTAAAGTATTTTCTTTTTGTTCAAAATGCTCGGTTTCTAAAAAGACATTTTTTTCTAATTTTGAGACTGAATCTTCTAACTCTTCTTTTTCTTTTTGAATTTCTTTTTTCTTTTCTTCTAAGCTTTTAATCGAAATTTCGTTATTTTCTAATTCTATTTTTACATTTTGAAGTTCTTGTTTCTGTTTTAAAGTGCTATGTTGTTCTTTGATCGAACCTCCTGTTAAGCTACCTCCTGCATGTAAAATTTCTCCATCAATTGAAACCACACGGTATTTATAATTTAATTTCTTTCCAATTCTTTGTAATGATTCCAAATTTTGAACAACCACGACATTTCCTAATTGATTTTTTATAATTTCTTCATATTCTTTTTTATATTGAACTAAATCGCTTGCAATTCCAATAAAGCCAACCTCTTGTTCGGCTATTTTTTTCTCATCTAAAGGAATCATACGTGATTTAATGACATTTAATGGGAAAAAGGTAGCGCGTCCTAAATGATTGTTTTTTAAATATTCGATGGCCGCGTTTGCAGAAGAAGGATTTTCAACTACGATAAAATTTGTAGCACTTCCTAAGGCTACATCAATCGCGGTGACATAAGCATCTTCGATTTCTAATATTTTTCCAATGGTTCCATGAATTCCTTTTAATCTTGGATTATTAATGACATTTTTTACTGAACTTGGCATGCTTAAGTCTTGTTCAATATTTACTTCTAATAAATTTTTTCGATTTTTTAAATTAAAATTGTTTTGTAATGCACTTTCGTATTCAGAATCTAAATGTTTTTTCTTTATAGTAAGCAAACTTAATTTTTCTTCTTCTTCTCCTAGTGACTTTCTTGCTTGATTTAATTTTTTTTGAGAAGAATCGACATCACTTTGGGCAATCGCAAGTTCTTTTTTTAAGGCCAGTTCTTCATTTTTTAATTTTACGAAACTTTCATCCATTTTTTCTTGGTCAACTACATAGTTTTGACGTTCCATAAAAAGAGTTTTTTCACTTGTTATATGTGAAATTTCTTCCGTGAGTTCTAAGAATTGATTATTTTTTTCTTGAAGTTCTTCTTCAATTTTCACTAATTTTAATTTTAAGTTTTCCACCGTTCCATTTTCTTTATTCGAAGATACTTCTAAAGTTTCTTTTTCACTTTCTAGCTTTTTAATTTCTTCATGAAGTTCTTTATAGTTTTCATGAATATTGGTGATATCATACGTCGTAAGTGAAATTTCTAAATCTTCTAATTCTTCTTTGTAAGCTAAATATTTTTTGGCTACTTCACTTTGCTCTTTTAGTGGTTTGACACTTAGTTCTAGCTCATCCGTCACTAAGGAAACTTTTTCTAGATTATCTTTGGTTTTTTCTAATTTTTTTACGCTTTCTAGTTTCCGATTTTTGTATTTTAGTACCCTACTTGCACCTTCTAAAATAACTCTTCGATCTAGAGGTTTTGAGTCAACAATGGCATCGACACTTCCTTGACTAATAATATTAAAGGAATCGACTCCAATTCCACTATCTAAAAAAAGATTGGTGATATCTTTTAGTCTTACTTTTGCATTGTTTATGAAATATTCATTTTCTCCATTTTGATACAGAATTCTTTTTACTTCGACTTCTTCTAATTCGGTATTTAAAAAATGAGTGCTATTATCAAATACTAAGGCTACTTCGGCTCTTTTTAGGGGGTCTCTTGTTTCACTACCAGAGAAAATAACATCTGTCATAGAATTAGATCCACGAAGGCTCTTTACAGATTGCTCTCCTAGAACCCATCGAACGGCATCCACAATATTACTTTTTCCAGAGCCGTTTGGACCCACGATAGCCGTGATGTTGGTTTTTAGTTCGATATCGATTTTGTCGGCAAAAGATTTGAATCCATAAGCCCGAATACTTTTTAATTTCATACGTTACCTCGCTCGTTTCTGATAAGCATCCCACGCTGCTTTTTGTTCTGCTTCTTTTTTACTTTTTCCTTCCCCTGTGCCATATACAATTCCTTCAATTTTTACTTGCACTACAAATGTTTTGTCATGTGGAGGTCCACTTTCACTTATGACTTCATAGATTACACTTTCTTTTTCTGTTTGAACAAGTTCTTGAAGTAGAGATTTATAATCTTTTAAAAAGTGATAATCTTTTTTGATATAAGGAAGAATGATTTGATTACAATATTTTTTTGCGACTTCATAGCCTTGTTCTAAATAAATGGCGCCTAAGACACTTTCAAAAACATCTGCAATGATGGTATCGTTTATACGTCCTTCTTGACCATGGCCGACTAAAATAAACTGGTCTAAACCAATTTCTTTTGCATAAGTTGCAAGAGCCGTTTCACAAACAAAACTTGCTCTTGTTTTTGTCATATCCCCTTCTTTTAAATTAGTATGTAAATAAAAATATTCACTTGTAATGAGTTCTAAAACCGCATCTCCTAAAAATTCTAATCTTTCGTAAGATGTTGTATGGCTTTCATTGGCATAAGAACTATGAGTGAAAGCCGTCAAAAGTTGTTTTTCATTTTTTATATCAATCCCAAATTGGGCAAAAAAAGTTTTTCTATTCATGTTTTATTCCTCCTCATCCATTATACTATAAATAAAGGAAAAAGCAAAAGTTTTTTGAGTTTAGGTGAAAAAAATGCTTGACATGAAAAAAGATGAAAATGTGGAAAACTTTTTCATCTTTTTGTATAA
>CANQRJ010000107.1 GCA_947626215.1 uncultured Bacilli bacterium | reverse complement strand
AAAAGTGACTGGATTTTAGTGTAAGACTAAATTCTCGTTCTCCATATTAAAACTGGAATTTAACTTTTCACTTCACGTTTTAATTTTTAAAAGAAAAAATGAAGGGAAGTAGTTTTTTTTTTCTGTCTTTTCTGTTATAATGATTTTACAAAGGGTGTGACTTTAATGGCTAGAAAAAAACAAAAAGAAAATATTGTAATTCAACCCACTGAATTAGTACCTACAACAATCGGGACAATAAATACAAAAGAAAGTGGACCTATATTTGTGATTATCTTAATCGCGTTATTTTTAATTGGAATCTTTTTCTTAGATAAAGTAAATGATTTTTTAAATAATAGAACTCCAGAAACTCCGAATGCTCCAGTTGTAGAAAAACCAATTGAAAAAGATCCTGAAGAACCATCAACAGAAAATGAAAGTGAGATTCATTTACTAACGGAAGAATCATTTTTAGTAGAAGGATTTGAAGTTTCTAATATGTCTCTTATAGATCAAACTCTTTCTTTAAAAATAACAAGAAAAGAAGGAAATAAAGATTTATTTTTGAATCAAAATTATTATTTAGAATTATATAATGCCGAGAAAACTTTTTTAGGAAGATTAAAAATAGAAAATATAAGTATTATAAACTCACGTAATTTTACATTTGATGTCACATCCATTCAAAAAAATGGAACCGTGGGAGCTCTATCTATTGTACTTAAAACAGAAAATGATTATCCTTATATCGAGGTAAATGAAACAAATTCAAATGAATATACCTTAGTGTGTAGTAAAGAAGAAGAAAGTATCTCTTACATTTTTTCAAAAGAAAATGATAAATACTCTTTAAACGAAATAGAAAAAGAAATTACAGTAAGTCAAAATGAGAACGACTATGATACTCAGTTAGAAGAGTATACGACTCTTGTAGATTCATTAGAAGAAATAGAAGGATTAAGAGCGACTTTAACCCCATTATCTGTAGGTTTCCGTTATTCTATCAATGTGAAATTAAATACGATCAGTGAATCAGATTATAACAAATATTTAAAAGAAAACACTTATTATAAAGCAAAAACAGAAGCAAAAGTGATTGCTTTTGAGTTAGAAACTTCTGGTTATACGTGCGAATAAAAATTGACCATTTGGTCTTTTTTTAGTACAATGTTTATGGTGGTAAAGATGGATATCAATATACATATCGAGAATTTTGATGGACCTATGGATTTACTTCTTCATTTAGTAAAAAGTACAAAATTAGATATCTATGAAATTCAAATGAGTGAGATTATTGAAAATTATTTAAATTACATTTCCACTTTACAAGAATTAAATATTGATGTTGGAAGTGAATTTTTATTAATGGCTTCAACGTTAATTCATTTAAAAAGTAAAATGTTAATTGGAAAAACAGAAGAAGAAGAGAATAATGAAGATGAATTTTCTATTCAAAGTGAAGAAGATTTAAAAAATAAAATTATCGAATATGAAAAATATAAAAATATCTCAAAAGATTTACAAGCTTTAGAAGAAAAAAGAAAAGAAATTTATACTAAAATTCCTTCTAATTTAAAACAATTTAAAAGAGAAACAGAACTTGTAAATGAAGATCTAACCATTGAAGATTTAGTGAACGCTTTTTTAAACTTACAAAAACGTATTCATTACAAAGAACCATTAGAAACGAAAATTACCAAAAAAGAAATTAGTATTGAAGAAAGAGTTACTAAAATTAGAGATTATTTAAAAGTAAAAAAACATTTATTTTTTGAAGAATTATTTGAAGTTCCAAGAAAAGACTATGTCATCGCGACATTTTTAGCTATTTTAGAAATGAGTAAATCAAAAGAGATAAGAATATTTCAAGAAAGTAATTTTCATCGAATAGAAGTGGAGAGTTTACTATGAATTTAGAAGGTGTATTAGAAGGACTATTATTTGTTCAAGGAGACGAAGGATTAACATTAGATTCTATTTGTCATATATTAGAAATTGATATGAAAGAAGCAAAAGAGTTATTATTAAAATTAAAAGAATCTTATGAAAAAGAGAATCGAGGTTTAAGAATTCATTTTTTAGGAAATGCTTTTAAATTAACAACGAAAGAAGAGCATAAAGCTTATTATCAAAAATTAGTCATGACTCCTGAAAATCAAACATTAAGTCCGGCGGCTTTAGAAGTTTTGGCCATTGTTGCATATAACGAACCCATTACAAGAGCTGAGATTGATGAATATCGTGGCATTACATCCGATTATACTTTAAGAAAATTATTATCAAAAGGCTTATTAAAAGAAGTTGGAAAAAGTACGATGCCTGGTAGACCTAATTTATATGGAATTACTCATGAATTTTTAGATTATTTTGGTTTAGCGACCAAAGAAGATTTACCTAAAATAGAAGAAAAAGAAACTTTAGAAGAACAAACAGAATTATTTACAAGTATTTATAAAGAAAAGGAGAAAAAAGATGAATGAATCATTAGAACGTTTTTTAAGTGCTCAAGAATATAGCTATCAAGACGCCTTAGAAGAAATTAAAAATGGAAAGAAAACTTCTCATTGGATTTGGTATGTTTTCCCACAGTTAAAAGGTCTTGGCCAAAGTTTTAATTCTGAGTATTATGGATTAGATGGAAAAAAAGAAACAAAAGAATATATGGAAAATGAGATATTAAAAAGTCGTTTATTAGAAATTACTACTGAACTATTGAATTTAGAAGAAAATGACATTCATTGGATTATGGGATTTCCAGATGATTTAAAACTTCAATCATGTATGACTTTATTTTATGAAGTGACCCATATGGATCTTTTTAAACAAGTTTTAGATAAATACTATGATGGAATAGAAGACGAAAATACAATAAAAATTTTAAAAAACAGTTAAGTTTTTGAAATAATTTAAAAAATCTATGTTATAATGAACATGTGATTGCTCTTGTGGCGGAATAGGTAGACGCGCTGGACTCAAAATCCAGTGATTTAATATCATGTGGGTTCGAGTCCCACCAAGAGCACCAGAAAGATATAAAACTCGGAATTTCTGAGTTATTTAAAAAGCGACTTGTAAAAAAGTCGTTTTTTTGTTATTATGTATTTAGCAAGGAAATTTGCATAAAATAAAAAGGGAAGACTTAACTTCGCGAGTTGAGTACTTACCTAAGTTTTAGATTGAGTGCTATTTCTTTTACATAGAATACTATATTACAAAAGTAAAAAGTATGGCTATTAGTAAAAAGATAATAAGAATAAGGTATAAGATTAAAAAATCTTTCTTAGACATACTATCAGCCTCCTTCCTTTTAGAAGTTGGCAAGCACTCAACAATTAAGTTTCCCTATAAAAATTATGCCAAACATTTGTTTTTGATACAATATATAAAAAAAATATGACAATTTAGAAAACACACTTGTATAATGGCAATACCATTATTCTTATTGTAAAGAGGTAAAAGCATAATGGAAAAAACGATTTCACAAATACAAAAAGATGTTGATGATTGGGCACAACAATTTGAAAAGCCCTACTTTAGTCCACTTTCAATGGTCGCTACGATGACTGAAGAATGTGGAGAGGTAGCTAGGATAATGAATTATTTGTTTGGAGATAAAAAGAAAAAAGACTGAGAAACTCTGAAAGATTTAGAAGATGAACTTGCAGATTTATTATTCACAATTGTTTGTATTGCAAATGATCAAAATATTTCTTTGTCATGAGAAACTTTATAATAGGGATAATAATCGCTATAAGAAAAAATAAAAGTTGTTATACTTCTTCCTTTAGGTGCACCATAGACCTTTGCGATTTAAGAAATATAGGTTCATAACATTTGTTGTAATGGGCTTTTTTCATTGTCTGGAGGTGAATCAATACGACCATAGAATAATTAACTTTTCCTTGTGAAATAAAAAAAATAAAGTCAATAAAACAAATTTAAATATTCAATTTTTAAGATAATTAAAAAATATATTGCCAAACAAATGTTCTTATTGTATAATTTTCTTATCAAGGAGGTTAAAATGCAAGAAAGTAATATTATTTTTATAAAACTGGAGATGGAAATGTAAATATAGATGTAGTTTTAAGAGATGAAACGATATGGCTTACTCAAAAATGTATGGCTAAATTATTTGATTGCTCTAAAGAAAAATATTTTTTTAGATAAAGAATTTTATAATTTAAATGCTATAATTGCTATAGGTTACCGAGTAAATTGATTACATTTAACACTAAAATATAAAAATAATAAAATACTAATTATTACGAAAATAATATTAAGAAACATACGATGATATTGGTAAGCCTATATCAAGTTAAAACCAAAAAATTTATAGATATATTTTGCAATAGGAGGGAAAATGATGTTAGAGTTAAAAGTAGATAATCAAATTATAAATTATACTAAAATAAATGATGAGGATTATATTTCTATTACAGATATGCTTAAGTCAAAAGATGGAGATTTTTTTGT
>CANQRJ010000106.1 GCA_947626215.1 uncultured Bacilli bacterium | reverse complement strand
GTTTTCTGAGTTGAAAGCCAATTTTTGTGTTAATTAAAGGTATTAATAATCCTATGAAAGCATAAAAAAAGAACTGATATTTCTATCAATTCTATATGTATTTAAAGGCTTATAGCCTTATATTTCTTGGCAGGGGATGAGAGAATCGAACTCCCAACTAAAGTTTTGGAGACTCCTATTATACCATTTAACTAATCCCCTAAAATTACATATTGTCTTTCAAGATACAACGTAATTTTCTCACATTTATATAGTTTTGTCAATTTCTTTTCATTTTATTTTTTTCGTTACAACTTCCATATAACTTAGAGGATTCATATTTTATACTTTTACATAAAATACTTTAGGTGATTTAAAATGATACTTAGTTATACTTCTAAAGAAAAAGATTTACTAGCAAGAATTATGAGAGCAGAAGCTTTAAATGAAGGAGATCTTGGAATGCTTATGGTGGGAGATGTGGTAGTCAATCGTGCACTTGTTAGTTGTTATACTTTTGCCAACGTAAATACTATTTATGATGTGATTTATCAACCTAATCAATTTGTAGGTACGGATTCTTCTCTTTTTCAAGCAACTCCTACCAATTTAGAAAAAAACTTAGCTCAAAGAATTTTAAACGGAGAATATTATTATCCTGCTACAAACGCTTTATGGTTTTATGCACCTGGATCTAATTCATGTCAAAGTACTTGGTATTCTCAACCATTAGCAGGCAAATATAAAAATCATTGTTTTTATAAACCTCAAGCAGGCCAGTGTAGTGAAATCTATGACAAATAGATTTTTTATTTCTTATTTTTATGTTGTTCTACTAGTTTTTTAATTTTTATAAAATGATGATTTATGCCACTTTTTCCAATTTTATATTCTGTTTCTGTTCCAATAATTGTCGATAATTCTTGAAAAGAACTTTCAGGATATTTTAATCGATATTCCATCACGATTTGAGTTTTTTCATCTAACAAATCTATTAAATTGTATTCTTTTAAATAATTAATTTCTTCAATTTGTTTTAAACCTGTTTCGGTAGATTTTTGTTGGTTTGCAATATCACAATTGTTTAATCGATTGACCATATTTTTATGATCTCGATAAATCCTTATATCTTCAAAAGCAAAAAGACTATTTGGTGCTTCAAACATTCTTAGCATATCACTAATTTCTTCAGCACTTTTTAAATAAATCATATATTTATTATTTCTTTCAGTTACTTTGCTTTCAAATTTCATTTCTTTTAATAAGGATTGCATAAATAAGGCATCGTCTTCTTTAGAAAAAACATATTCTAAGTGATAACCGCTTGTTTTAGGATCACTGATAGAACCTGTGACTAAAAAAGCTCCTCTTACAAAAGCTACCATTTCTTCTGGAGTATCTAAATATTCTCTTTTCATGGAAACCTTTTTTTTCTGATTCAAAATATTTAATTTATTCAAAATACTTTCTACTTGTTCTTTTACTTCAATAATGTATATTTGCTTAGCTCTTAATCTTTTTTGATTACGAACTATAACATGTGGTGTGATAGGAAATAAGCTTTTTAAATCTTTATAAATTCTTCTCGCAACACTTCCATTTTCAGAAGTAATAGTTATTTTATCTTGTTCTATAAATGAATCATAACGTAAAATAGAAGATAATTCACTAAAAATTTCAGTTCTTGTTAAATCTTTATTGCATATTTCTTCTTTTAGTTTTGTAGAAAAAGTCATAAATATCACCAGTAACATTATAAAATAAAATAAAAAAATACACAAATGAACTTACAAAAAACATTAAAATTCACCAAAAAAATTCTCCTAACATATACTACCTATGAAACAAAAAGGAGGAATTTGTTTGTGAAAAAGAAAATAGTTGCTACAATCATAGGAATCATTTTAATTGTAGCAATGGTAATCACTTACACCATATTAAAACCAAAAAATGAAACAGGACTTACCAAAATCAAAGTTGCCGAGGTCACTCACAGTGCATTTTATACACCGCTTTATGTAGCAATCGAAAACGGTTATTTTAAAGAAGAAGGATTAGAAATAGAACTTTTATTAACACCAGGAGCTGACAAAGTTGCAGCCGCCGTTTTATCAAGCGATGTAGAAGTAGGTTTTGCAGGAGAAGAAAGCGCAATTTATGTATATGAAGGAAAAGAAGAAGATTACTTAGTAACTTTTGCAGGACTTACCAAAAGAGACGGACAATTTATCATTGGAAAAAATGAAAATTTTGACTGGAAAGACTTAGAAGGAAAAGAAGTTTTAGTAGGAAGAAAAGGTGGAATGCCTGCCTTGAATTTTATCAATGCCCTAAAAAATGCCGGAGTAGATGTAAATAAAGTAAATTTAAATTACTCAGTAGAATTTGCAGCTCTATCAGGATCCTACATTGCAGGAATCGGAGACTATGTTAATTTATTTGAACCAAATGCCACAAAATTAGAAAGTGAAGGCTATGGCCATGTCGTCGCGTCCATTGGAGAATTATCTGGAGAAATGCCGTATACTGCATTCTATACGAAAAAAAGTTATTTAGAAAGTCATAAAGAACTATTACAAAAAATGAATAACGCATTAAATAAAGCAATCAAATTTACAAAAGACAATAGTGAAGAAGAACTTGCCAAAATTATATTACCACAATTTCCAGATACAAGTTTAAAAGACTTAACAAATATTATAAAACGTTACAAAGAAAGTGATAGTTGGTTAGATACCACATTTATAAATGAAACATATTTTAAAAATTTAGAAAAATTAATGATTGAAAATGATTTATTAGAAGATTATGTACCATATAACTCTTTAATTTATAATTTATCCAGTGAATAATTTATTAGAAATATCTCATATCAGTAAAAATTACATAACCGAAAAAGAAGAAATCGAAGCCATCAAAGATATCACATTAAAAGTAGAAAAAGGAAGTATTTTAACCATAGTAGGTTCAAGTGGCTGTGGTAAATCTTCCCTTTTATCTATTTTAGCAGGAATTGATCAAAAAACTTCAGGAACATTTACATTTTCTTGTAGTAATCCAGTCATTGGTTACATGTTACAAAGTGATTCTTTATTCCCATGGCTTACCATTTATGAAAATGCCATATTAGGACTTATTATTCAAAAAAAGGATACGAAAGAAAACAAAGAATATGTAAAAAAATTACTTTCTACTTATAAATTAAACGATTTTATGGATAAATACCCAAATGAACTTTCAGGAGGAATGAAACAAAGAGTGGCGTTAATTAGAACGCTTGCTTTGCGCCCTGATATTTTACTACTAGATGAACCTTTTTCGGCTTTAGATTATCAATCCAGATTAGCAATCAGTGATGATGTATATAACATTATAAAAAAAGAAGGCATTACGACCCTTATCGTTTCTCATGACATTGCAGAAGCAATATCGATGTCCGACAAAGTAGTAGTTTTATCAAAACGTCCTTGCAAAATTAAAAAAATTTATGAAATTCATTTAACCGATAAAAGAACTCCAATGAAAAATCGTCAAGCAAAAGAATTTAATGACTATTATAATAAAATATGGAAGGACTTAGATATCAATGTCTAGCGAATCTTTACAAATTATAAAAAAGAAAAAAAGAACGAAAAGACGAATTTTAATTTCTCAAATCTTGATTGTGATTCTTTTCTTTTGTTTTTGGGAATTTTTATCCAATAAAAAAATAATCAATCCTTTCATTTTTTCAAGTCCATCTAAAATATGGAATACGATTTTTTCTTTAGCTCTCACAGGAGAATTATGGGGTCATATATTAACCACCCTTTATGAAACCATTTTAGCTTTCGGTATAGGAATTACTTTAGGATTTATCATCGCTATTTTACTATATGAGTTACCCATATTAGCAAAAATAATCGACCCTTTTTTAACCATGCTAAATAGTTTACCCAAAGTCGCATTAGGTCCGATGATTCTTATTTGGACAGGTGCCAATACAAAATCGATAATCGTGATGGCATTATTAATTAATTTAATTGTTAGTATTATGAATATTTATAATGGATTTTTAGGAGTCGACCCGATGAAATTAAAATTATTACAATCTTTTAAAGCAACTAAATATCAAATTTTAAAATATTTAATTATTCCAGAATCGATGCGTACTATTATTTCGTCTTTAAAAATCAATATTTCTATGACTTTAATAGGAGTCATTATGGGAGAATTTTTAGTAAGTAAAAAAGGAATTGGTTATTTAATTATCTATGGTACACAAGTATTTAATCTAACTCTTGTTATGAGTGGCATTTTAATTTTAATTATTCTTTCATTTCTAATTTATGAATGTGTTTCTTATATTGAAAAAAAGTTATCTAAAAATAGGTAACTTTTTTAATTTTTAAAACTAAATTCCATTTTCTAATCATTTCTTAAGTATTCATCATCAGTAACTGGCTCTAACCAAATATTTTCAGTTTCTTCTCCTGGTACTTCAACGGCAATATGACTAAACCACGTTTTCTTGGTCAAATGACACAATAAAGTTTTCTTCCTTTTTTCTTGTTTTCCTATCAT